>JAKBKR010000005.1 GCA_021832495.1 bacterium
TACCGCTCAAGTTTCCTTGGCGCACGGCCCCGCAAGGGGTCCCCGATGCTCCCGTAGTCTAGTGGTCAAGGATAGAGGCCTCTCGAGTCTCTGACGCGGGTTCAAATCCCGCCGGGAGCATACCAACAATCAAACAAACCCATGGGAGACTTTAAATACTGTTGGCTTTTCTTTATGAGCATGGGAAGACCCCAGATCGGCGGACCCTCGAAGCAGGAACTCCTGCGATCCGTGCCCCTTCGCCGGTGGTACGAGAACGTCGGGCGCGGCTCCGTCATCACGGCGGATGTGAAGCTCAGGAGCCTGCGCCTCTTCTGCCATCTCACGGAGACCGAACCGTTCAAACTCCTCAAGATGAACGAGAAGAGGTTGCACGACCTCCTCCTCGATTTCGTCGCCGCGGAGGAGAAGCGGGGCCAGTCCGGGAGCTCCACCCACACCCATGTCAAGGCGGTCAAGAGCTGGCTCGCCTTCAACGGCATCGTCGTCAACCGACCGGTGAAGATACGCAACACCCAGGCCACGCCTACCCTCAAGGACGAGAGGGTCCCGACACAAGACGAGCTGAGGCGGATATTCATGGCCTCCACCCCCCGGAACCGGATGATGTGCGCTCTGATGGCGCACTGCGGGGTGCGCCCCGAGGTGCTTGGGGACTATCTGGGGAAGGACGGCCTCCGAGTGGGGGACCTTCCCGACCTGCGGTTCAAGGGGGGGGCGATCGAGTTCAACCAGATACCGGCGCAGGTCGTGGTCCGCCCCGAGCTCTCCAAGGCCGGTCACAAGTACTTCTCCTTCATCGGGAGCGAGGCCTGCTCGTACGTTGTCGACTACCTCCGGCAAAGGATGGAGGCGGGGGAGCAGATCGGGCCCGATAGCGACCTCATCCACGCCCAGGCGAACCAGGACAAGATACGAGGCTCCGACAAGCACCTCACGACCGTCAATGTCGGGGATGGGGTCCGGAAGTCGATCCGGGCGGCGGGGCTCCCTTGGCGGCCCTACGTGCTCCGGGCCTACTTCGACACCCAGCTGCTCCTGGCCGAGAACAAGGGGAAGGTCGCCCACGACTACCGGGTCTTCTGGATGGGGCACAAGGGGAGCATCGAGGCACGATACACGACCAACAAGGCTCGCCTTCCGGGGGACTTCATCGAGGACATGCGGGCCACCTACAAGCGGTGCCTCCCCTTCCTCGAGACGATCTCCGGTCAGCACGACGACGTTCCCAAGGAGGTTGCGAAGGCCATGCTCCAGCTGGCCGGCTTCGGAGAGGAGGAGATCGAGAAGATGGACCTGAGCGACCTCGCGGCCGTCCGGGATCAGGTGAGGGACCGGCTGGGGGCATCGGATGGCCCCAGGCAGGAGGTTGTCTCAATTGGGGAAGTTCCAGGGAGGCTTGCCTCGGGCTGGCAGTTCGTGGCCGCCCTTGGGACGACACAAGCGATCCTCACTTCGCCTTCCAGTCCACGTACTTCACCCACTCCAACAGCTTCCGCTTTGCCTCTTCGTGGGGTAGCCAGTCAGGTTCCCCTCGTAGGGCAAACCGCAATGGGTGATTCGAGGGGAGGAGGGCAACCTGCCTCTTCAGTGGCCGCAGGTCCTTCATTGCCCCCACCCTTGCCTCCAAGGGTCTCGGGGCGACTTCCGGAAGAACACTCGGCGGGAGCGCACCGGATGGAACCACACCGGGGCTCACCAGAGGAAGATAGCCCCCAGCAGTGCTGACCCCCTGGAACGGCAGGACCTCGTTCTCGCCATCAACGTCACTCCCTTCGGGCACTGGCACAAGCACAACGGCGAATCTCCTTCGGTTCACGGACACAGCCTCCGGATACGGAGAGGGCTGTGTCCAACGCAGAGCGCATAGACCCCTTGTGCTCACAAATCGTCGAAGTTCAAAAACCTGGCAAGGCGCAAGTGAGCGCGACTCCCCCGCTGGGGAGCTCCCAGTGCTGCTGGTTCGTGGGTTGACAGAAGGAAGGCACCTGTTTTGACCCCGTGAACAACCCGACCATTGCGAGTGGACAGGTAATGAAACAAACCCAGATGATTCCCTTGACCACACATTGGGCCTTGCAGCGGATTGAGTGTACCGGAATGTAACCGGCCCTCCCCGCCGTCTCTGCGAGTACTACCTTGACTCAGGCTTTCAAGTCTCGGTGAGGTCATGCTTGGCTCGCAGATACTCCTCCCGGACTATCTCTCCTCGTGCATACTTCGCGTCCAGTAGCTCCCGGGCATTCCCTGCAGGAGACAGAGGCTGTGGGCCGCCGGGGGTCCCACCGTTCCACGCAAGGACGAGCGCCGCGGACAGGCTGAGCAACGCGCCAAGCGCACCGAGGGACATGAGGTACGAGTAACCACTCTGTCCCCCGGAGATTAGGAAATACATTCCCCCGATTCCAGCCGCTGCGACAGACAGGAGTCCTGTCCACGATGCCAGCACGAGCTGGTTGTCCCGGGTGGTCAAAGAAACCATCGCGACAAGCAAGGTGACCAGGAACACCAGCCAGCCGTTCATCATGTGCCAGAGGAGGGCGGGCAGGCCTCCCATCCACCCCATCATCATCCCTCCCCCCCCGGTCCCGAACGGGATTTGTACGTAGAGGTTGACGTA
This sequence comes from bacterium, assembly GCA_021832495.1. Taxonomy (GTDB): domain Archaea; phylum Thermoplasmatota; class Thermoplasmata; order Lutacidiplasmatales; family UBA184; genus JAJYEA01. Next base: position 2,621 of record JAKBKR010000005.1, read on the forward strand.
CATGCCGAGGGCATACTGGAGGACGACCAGCCCCAGGTCCAATGTGAGCAGGACGAACAGGACTGGATGCCGTCCCCCCATGCCACCTCCACGTCCAGTGGCAACGGTCACCGTTCGCACGTCTCTTCCCGCCATCTTCAGAACCAATGCCGCATCCAGTACTTTTCGAAGAGGACCTTTTGTGTATGGTAGATGGCTCCCGCGGTCCGGAACGTAAGCTGGGGTCTGGGGGCGGCCAAGAAGTTCCCGGACATGTATGCGCTCTTCTCTCGGGACACTTCCAGGAAACAGGCCCCGTGCCCATCCCAGGCCTTGTCGTGGCCCCTACCCGTGATTCGGACCGCAAGGTTGTGCGCCACCACTTCCGCCTGCCCGTGGGCGAAGACCCCCGCCTTGGAAAGGAATGGAGTGTACCCATGCGGGGTGGGAAGGGAGGTGGTGTCTCCGACCGCGAACACACCGGGATGTCCTGTCTCGAGCGTGCGAGCATCGACGGGAATCCAGCCAGAGGCGTCGGCCAGGCCGGCCTCCACCATGGGGCCGGGCGCCCGATGCGGCGGCACGCATACCAAGAGGTCGAACGCCAATGGATTCCCCTCCTCGAAGGAGAGTGAACCAGAAGCGATTGACTTCAGCTTGCGCTTCGATTGGTAGACGATGCCACGCTCCTCAAGCATCTCCACGACCTTCCGGCCATTCTCGGGCCCCGCTGCCGGAAGCGGTGCCCCCTCCGGGGTGAAGAAATCGATGCAAACCTTCTCCCGGATCCCCAGTCGCCGGAAACGGTCATCCAGCAACAACGCCATCTCGTAGGGAGCGGTGGGGCATTTGAAGAGGAGGCGGGCCACCCCCACCACCACTTTCCCTCCATGGAAAGCGGCAACGGCCTCCTTCAGCTGGAGCGCCGACTCCAAGTCGTACATGTGGTGGGCGTGCTCGGAGTACCCGGGAATCGTCTCCGGGGCGTACTCAGCACCCAAGGCGATCACGAGGTAGTCGTAAGGGAGACTCTCCCTAGAGGTCCGCACATGCTTGCCGTCCAGATCCACCCCCTCGATTTCTGCGTGGAGAACACGGATGCCCTTCTCGTTCAGCGGGGTCAGTGCCCTGCGCACTTGCTCCGGTCTGCGGTCTCCCATCACCAGCCAAGGGAACGACGGCGGAAACTCGAAGAACTTCTTGCGATCAATCATTGTGACTGAGGCTGCCCCCTTGACCCGAGCCTTGAGCTCGCTGGCCGCAACAAGGCCACCGACTCCCCCTCCCAAGACGACTACACGGACCGACATCCCACGTTCCCCCTAGAAGACAATCACCTTGTCCGCCCACAAGGTCCACTCAGTCCATGCATCGAGGCTGCTCCGCCCTGTCCCTTCAACGAGATCTGCGTCCTTGATGCCCCTCGCATCCATGCATGTACCGCACACCCCTACCGTCCCTCCACGGCGCACAATGGCCTTCACCATCGTCTCTACGTTGTAGTAGCCTGCTGGGACGGACTGGCCCGCTTTGGCACAGGAAGCTGCGTCTCCCACGAGGAAGACCCTCAGTTCCAACCCCGCTTCCATCTTGAGCATGTTCGCTCCCAACCGGAAGGCGTTGTAGGCGCGTTCCGTGCCGTAGGGAGGGTCGTTCACCATCAACAGGACACGTGTCATTCCACCGCTCCATCTCGCAGCGGCCTGTCCCCTTCCCCCACCGTCTCCATATGCTCGACCATGACTTCTCGCATGAGATCATAGGCTCGGATGACCTTCGGGTTCGAGATGCGATAGAAGACGGTCAGCCCCGCTCTCCGTGCTTGGACAATGCCGCGTACGCGCATCTGGCCTAGGTGCCGGGAAACGGTGGCGACAGAGAGATCGAGGGCATTGGCCAAGCCCCCCACGGACACCTCACCGTCCCGGAGGGAGCCGAGAATGCCGATGCGCGCCTGATTTGAAAGCACCTTGCAGACCTCTGCATGCCATAGGTCCAACCGCCGCTCTCGGGCGGATCTCCTTGCCATGCCTTGCGCACGATTGACCACTATTTATTGTTTTGTGCAAAATCAAGAATGCTGGTGAAAGGCGCGCGGAACGCCCCTCGTCAACGGCCCTGCCGACGACCCTCCGCATGCAGAACCCATGCTCATCTGCCATCGGGCATCGATTGCTACCTCTCCTGCCACGCGAGGTACTTCGCCCACTCCCGGAGCTTCAGTTTCAGCTCAGAACGGGCCATCCAATCTGGCTCGCCCTGCAAAGAGAATCGAAGGGGATGGTTCGAAGTTAGACGGGCCACGTGCTTCTTGAATGGCCGAAGGTCGGCAAGGCCCTCGGGGGGGTCACAGGAAGGTCTCGAGAGGGTCACGAGATCACGGGTCCTCACCTGTGGAACCGGAAGTGGTTGCGTCACGGGAAGGTAGTCGATCGTGGAGCCAAGGTCATGGATCTGGGAGGCCCCCACCTCCCCGTCGATTGTCGTGCCCTCGGGGACTGGGACCAGTAGTAGGGCCAATCGGTTGTGGCTCGCGGACATTCGTGTTCGGCAGACCGAAGTCAAAGAGATATTTAAGTGTTATAGATATCTATTCTAGGTTCGCCCCCACCGAAGCGCTGGGAGCCCTTTGCCTTGGGCAATCATGTGCGGGAACCTTATGAGCAACAGGCTCTTTGTGTTTCGTGGATCTCGGAAGTGCGATTCCCGTAACCTCCAGGTCCCTTAGCATGGAAATCGAGGTAGTGAGCACGGAAAAGGGAACGCTCTGCCGGGCATTGGAAATCAAGGCTGGGGGCAAGAAGGTTAGAACCCCTACTAGGGCGTTGAACCTAACTCGCAACAGCAAGGTAGAACTAGATGCTACCAAGCACCTGGTCGGAACGAAGTTTACACCGTTCGCCGAGGTCTTTGCCCGCGTCACGCCCGATGTCCTGAGCAAGATCATTGATAGTGACCCGACTGGGCAACGGTTCAGCTCGGAATTGAACCTGCGACTTAATCAGTCACGCGAAGCAGGCGCCGTCCCGTATCTTGTTCTCCAGTTGACAAACAACGATGGTAGTCCGTACAATCAGGTTCCACCGAAACGAATACTTGACCTGCTTTTCAACCTGCTTTGGGGCACTCCGGGGAACAGCTTCGTTGTTCCCCCCCTTCTGGGCGCGCTCCAGAACGAGTCCGATTATGTTGGGCTCTTCAAGATGCTCAAAGAGCGGATCGAATCACGGACAGAGCGACGCGAACTTCCTCTGGTAGGGCTTGTTCCTTCTTCGTATCGCCTTGTTGCACCGAGGCTGATCCAAGGTTATTGGAATCTCGGATGCCGCCTGTTTGCGTTCGACTGCGAGAACAAGAAGACTGCTGCGTTCGGGTATGTCCTAGAGAAGCTTCACCAAGAATTGACCCCCCTGTCCCGAGGTTCAAGGGAACAGTACGCGCTACATGCTCTCAACTCCAAGTTCCGGACTGGGCGAGGGGACACGATGCGGGTCAACGATCTCCTGTCGCCGGGTTTCGGATTTGACTCATACGGCCCTAATCATGTCACTCGCTTTCGGTGGATTCCGCAACGACCTTTGTCACCCCTCCAAAACAACCAGCTGCTTAGCTCCACTACCTATGGTTTCGTTCCAATGGAGGCAGTGGCAAGCGGCGATGCGTCTTCGGATACTCCCGGGCTGAGAACAAGGGCCCTTGCGGCAACCACAAGAACAGAACTTCGACAAGCTAGCGCAGCAAGTGCGCGCAACCTCTCTGTGGCCCATAATGCGGAAGTGGAGATGACAGAGATTTCCAAGTTTACCGCCTTGGTGGAATCTGGGAACCTCATGAAGCACTACGAAGGGAAACCGTTAGTGGCGGAGGAAGTGCAGGTTATGAGGAAGGTGGGCGCAAGGAGCCTAGATACTGAGCGCCAAGAAAGCCTGAGCGAATGGTTTGGGGGGGGATGATGAGCACCAACTCCGTAGCGGGGTTGACTCCTGCTCAAATTGCCACCCTTGCCTTGTTAGAGGCACCTGACAAGTCGGGAAGGCAGAAGGCACCGATTCCCGGGAGAATCCATTTGGTGAAAGAGATCTTCGCAGTCCACTCTACCGACTTGGGCAAACGGTTACTTCCGGACCTAAGATTCGAGCCGGATAACTTCGGCCCGTTCGATGAAACGGTGTTTGCTGCACTAGATGAACTAACTGACCTTGGCCTGGTAGAGACAGTCGCGACGGCGGGTCGCGGGGAAATTCGCTTGACAGCAAAGGGGGAAGCCTTCGCGGACCCAATGTGGGGCCGCATGAAAGCAGACGTGCAGGGCCTCATCACCTATGTCAAGGTGAACTACAACCACCGGTCTTCCAATTCAGTACTTCATGAGATTTACTCTGCCTTCCCAGAGATGACCCGTAACTCGATTTCTCCAGTAGCCCAAAAGTACCGCCGTTAGGAGCAAGGATTGCCGCCTGTGTTTACCGACTCGTGTTTCCTCATTGGCCTCGCCGACAGGAATGACCAGTACCATGGTCGTGCCGAGGAGGTCATGGGAGAGTTCCGGAAACGTTCTCTCGGGTTCGAATCGTTCGTACTCACGGACTTTATGGCCGTTGAAGTGTTCCACAGATTGCAAGACAAGGTGGGCTATGATCGGGCAAAGGAGTATCATCGGAAAGTTACGCTCGAGTGCAAGATTTACCCTGTTACCCGCCAAACGATAGACAAGGCTATCTCGGCAAAGCTCGCACCATTTGTCAGTGCAAGGCGCGCCTCACCCCCCATTGGCCTCGCCGATGCGACAAACCTCGTGGTTATGGACAGTCACAACATCAGAAGAATAGCTTCTTTCGATGGCGGTTATGACCGATACTCAAACGTCAGACGCATTCATGATGGCGACTCCGCCCGCAATGCATTGGACCTTCTTGCCAGGTTCCAAAGAAAGCGTTGATGGTCGGTTCAACCCTGGCTCACTTCTCGGAACGTTAGAGATTTGACCAGCGGCCAGTGTGCAAATAGGTGTGGGCCCATAGAACCATATAGACTCCATCTCATGTCTCCGATAGGTCATGGAGGGACATGGAGAAGGACGTGGCTGGGGATGAAATTCTTCCAGAAGCAGATCGTTATTCCCCCGACGTCGCCGAACGACTCTTCGTGAGGAGTCCGAAAGGGTACCCATCTCTCGCTCGCAGCGCTCTTGTTGTGGGTTGTAGAGGTGTCGGCAAGACAATGTTGCTCAAGTCGCTTCAATCCGAACTCAAGAAGGACCCGAAGTGGCTGCCACTCTACATCCCCCTAGAACAATGGACAAGTCGTATTTCCACTGCGTCTTACACCGACAATCCCACGTACAGTTCCTCTCGTGTCGCGGACTTTCAGGCATCGGCCAGACTCATGCTTGGAATGGCCTTCTTTGCCACCCTGGTATCAGAGGACATATCTCTGGAACCCTTCCTTCTGAAAGAGTTACCCGATAGCTACCGTGTGCTGATAGATGGCAAGGTTGAGTCCATCAGGGATGTCGTCGCTCACCTGGCATGCAAGGTAGGGAAAACGCTGGAAGGGAATGAAGCGGCCTCCATGAACCCGAGTAGTCTCCCAATCATGGATGAGGTCATTTCTCCAGTGGCTGAACGATTCCGGCGTGAACACAACCGAAGCCTGGTGATTCTGGTAGATCAGCTCGAGCGGGTATCTCATCTGCTTCAGCAAGACATTGCATCCTTGCTTCGACGTGGATCGCCCTATCTCGCAGTTGTTGCCATCAGACCGCACCCCTTCAACCCTATTTCCTGGTCCCTCCCCAGTGGCACGAAAGCTACGGACACCTATGATAGAGTCAACCTCGACATGAGGGGGGAGCCCGAGGCTTGGCTGCGTTTCCAGAATGACATCGTGAACAAGCTGCCGGTCTCCGACGAGGTGAAGTCGACTCTGGGGAGTTATCAACCAGGACTTGCCCGAGCTACGCTAAGGGTGAGGCCAATAATTGAACTCGCGCGGTTCTTGGTCAAGGACTTGCCCGCTATCCGCAACCCGGACGAAGCCTTCCTGGAGTCGCTACGCAAGGTCATCGTTCAAGAGAAGGAGCACGCTGAGGATACCTTTGCATCTATGGGGGCCGACCCTAGACAAGTTCTCAAGGAGTGGAGGGTAATCGTCGCCAAGGGGATCGACGAAAAGGGTGGGAGGAGCAGGCTTGTTGGATTCAGGCCGTACAGCAAGACAAGCCTCTCCTTGAGGAACTCCTCAGACCGGTTTCTGAGAGAGAGCATCCGGTCAGGGGTGCTTTTTTCCCCTGACCCATGGATGCCCGATGAATTGTCCAGTGAATTCATAATTTCATCCTTCTTGTCCACTGATGATGCAATAGCATTCAGGGACGGTCTTCGGAACTTCGATGGAGAGGTGAGCTACTCTCCCGTTCACTTCAAACAGATAGACAGATGGGCACGACCACGCGCTGGTGGCAGGCGCAAACAAGAGATGAAGCTCAGAAGCATCTTCCTGTCTCATTGGCAATCTAAGCCTTCCGAACCTGAGAGACTTCTTGCCGCCCTAAAGTCGGAAGGCGTAACTCGGTTTGCCAATATTGTCGTTGGGAAACCACACGGAAGCCCGCAGTTCTCCGAAGACATCTTTGATAGGGTCAAGGAGTCAGACATGGTTGTCGCTGATGTGTCCACTCCACGGCGTGATATTTTTGTCGAGGTAGGTTGGGCAATTGCTCGATTCATTCCAGTCCTCTTTGTGACAGAGAAGAATAGTGGCCATTCGAACGTCCCGGATTGGTTGTCCGAAAGACAGATACAAAGGTGGACAAGCCCTGAGGGGATGGCTAGTATCGTGAAGTACATCGGGACAACTCTAGACGCACTACCTGGCACGGGCTCATCCGCAATGCGAATCCAGACATGGCGGCTTGCAGCTCACAATCTTGACAACATGGACAGGATTCCCGATCCTAAAAAGGTGGCCGTGTTTCATCCCTTGTCCATGAAGCAACAGCTTGGAAGACTCAAGACTACGGCATCGGAATTGAACATGGACTTCGATCCCATAGAGACCGACGCAAGGAAGCCAAGCCTATTGTATGAATGTATCATAACTGCGAGGGAGGCGGGGACTGCCGTTGTGGTTTTTGACGGAACCGACGGGGACTTCTTGGGATGCGTTGCAGCTGGTCTTATCTCGGCGCGGAGACAGGCGAAGAGCGCCGGAACCACCTACAATAGAGACCTCTACCTAATCAGTCTGACCGAACGCAATGGGATTCTTCCATCTCTCGTTTCCAGACGGTTTGGAACCGTGATCCCTAACGACTTGGATGATCTCAATTCCAAACTGCATGAACACCTCAACGTCCTCAACAGGACCGTCATTTCGAGGAAAAGGTGAGAAGTGTCCCTCGCTCCTGACTTCCAGAAGATTGCCACATATGGTTCTTGGAAGGGGGCCAAGTTCGTCTGGGCTGGCGCCAACAGCTTCGAAGACCGCGCTCTGACATCTTTGGAAGGGATGTTAGCCCGTGGAGCGATTTGTGAAAAGGCCTACTTGTTGGATTATTCGTCTGCAGTTCACCCTAAGGAAATCGGAGAGGAGAAGAAGCGACGGAACCTTGTCAGGGTGCAAGAACTCTCCAGACAAGCAGGATTCGAACTTCAAGTCGTGCCACTTGCACCTTATGTGATGGACCCCGCGCTCTCCACCTTTCGATTCATCGAAGGCGAAGTGCTCGCCACCTACAGCCCGAATTTCTTCTTGGATCTCTCATGCATGACGAAGATTGACGTTCTGGCCTCAAGCTACTTCGCCTCCCGTCATCACGGCACCGCCATCTCGATTCTTTACACGATACCAGATCAATACGGTACCCCCGCCGCCGACAAGGTTCAAAGCATTGGTTGGACCGAGCCGTTGGTGGCTCCTATCGTCTACGACCCGAGCAACTACTACCCGAGATCATATGGCGTGGTACTGCCGGGTCATGAAGGCAGACGCTTGAAACAGGCACTGGAAGCGCAAACACCAGAGTACGGAGTCGTGATCCGTACATCCACTGCCTCAGGAGCCGAAGCACCCTTCATTACACAGAGAAACAATTCCTGGCTCCTGGCAGAGATTCAATCGGGACGCTGGCGGAACTGGAGGGATATCATGTTGGAAGTAACTGAAACCGAGAAAGTCTCGACTTACATGAGGGAGTTGAGCCTGAAGGCCAGAGCCAATTCGAAACGTCTCTTCATCTATCCATTTGGACCCAAGACGTACATTTTTGTTGTTGGCTACGTTTCTCTTTCCCTCATCCCGGAACTCGTTTGGTATTCTTATCCCGTACCTCGAAGCTACGACGTCGACTACAGCATGGGCAAAGGTGAAACATATGTTTGTAGTCTTCACGAGGGTGAGAGGCAGGACTGATACGTGCACTATCTGGAGTAGAGTAGGAGGCGGGGTTTTCCCCCTCCTCCTACTCTACTCAGCTGTACCTGGACAGCCGAGTCCACTCTTCGGCGTGAAATGAGGTAGTTGCTATATGGTATACCGGGGCCGGTCCATCGCCTGGCACTGAAAACGACCGCCATTGCCCTTCGGTGACCGTTGTCGCTCGTGCCTTACCGATCGCGCTATATACTTCGTCGCCTCTCCTCTTGTTGTCGTTGCTATGAGTTGGGCATTCGAGTACCACGCCCACGGCGGGCGCCGCTACCTCTATGCCGTCGAGAAGCGGCGCACCCCGAAGGGCCCCCGCAACACCCGCTACGTCTACCTCGGCACCGCCGAGTCCCTCCTGAAACGCCTCGCCACCCCGGGAAAGCCCCTCAAGTCCTTCGAGTTCGGCAAGTTGGGAGCCCTAGTCCATGCCGCCCAGGAGACGGGACTCCTCGAGGCCCTCCGTCGCCACGCTCCCCGAGGCTACTTCGACGGCTATTCCGTCGAGAACGTCCTCTTCCTCCAGACGGCCGCCCGCGTGGAGAAGCCCATGAGCCGGGAGGCGATGGCTGCGTGGCTCTCCGATTCCGTCCTCCCCTCCATCCTCCCCGCCACCGGCCATCCCTCCTCCCGCACCCTCCGCCGCTACCTCAAACGCCTCTACGGGGCGGGGGAAGGACCGAAGCGGGGAGAGGGGCTCCTCTCCCGCGCGGTCATCCACCGCATCGAGGCTCAGGTCTTTCAGACCCTCCTGCAGAAGGGGATTAATCCTCGCTGGATGCTCTTCGACACCACCAACTTCTTTGCCGACCACCAGGGGGGGCGACTGATGAGGAGAGCCCACTCCAAGCAAAAACGCTACGACAAGCTCCATGCAGGACTGGGGTTGGTCACCCTGGGAGACCTGCCGGTCCTATCGGAGGTGTATCCGGCGAACGAGGGGGATGCCAAGGTCTTTGCCCGGGTCTTTGACTCCTTGGTGAAGCGGCTGGTGGACCTGGAGGTGGCCACTGACCGGTTGATCATGGTCTTCGACCGGGGAATCAACTCGAAGGACAACTTCGAGAAGGTGCGGGAGGCCATGCATGTCATCGCCGCTCTCAACCGGCAGCAAGCGCAGAGGCTCTTCCGGACCCCCTTGGAAGAGTTCGAGGAGATGGGGAAGGATTCCGAGGGGAAGACCGTGAAAGGGTTCCCCACCCGTTGGTCGGGGTTCGGACGGGACTGGAGGGTCCTGATCACCTACCGGAAGACCCGGGCGGAGCACGAGGATCGAACCTGGAGCGAGATTCGGGCCCGGGTGCTCTCGCAGGTGGAGGTGTGGCGGAAGCACCCCGCCACCAAGGAACAGGCGCTCTGGGCCAAGCTCACCCGGCTGATCCCCAGGCCCTTCCAAGCGGAGTTCGAGGTCCGGCTGGAGACGGTGAAGGTGCAACGGAAGGGGATGGAGGTTCCGGGCTACCTTCCCGTGGTTCGGGTCCTTCCGGAGGCGGAGGTGCGGCTGAAGTCTTCCTTTGGGAAGACGGCGATCATCACCGACTTGGAAACGCGGGATCTCCCGGACGGGAAATTGGTCGAGGGTTTCGTCGCAAGGGCCAAGGTGGAAGAGGACTTCAAGTGGCTCAAGGACCGGCATGTGGTATCGGTGAAACCGTTCTGGGTATGGCATGACGCCACGGTGGCGGGCCATACGTTCCTGTGCGTGATGGGACTCCTGCTGCTCCGGTATCTGCAGTGGGAGCTGAGGGACCTGGACCTGTCGATGTGGGAGTTGGTGGAAGGGCTGGAGAAGATTCGGGTGGTGCTGGTGCGAGGGAAGGAGGGCAAGCCGGAGTTGGTGCTGGAGCGCATGAGCCGGGAGGGAGCGCAGCTCTTCACCCGACTGAACCTGGGACGATTCATCCCCGGCTCGGGATAAGGGACGCTACCACTCGCTGTGGCAGGTACAACTACAGCGCCTACGCCGAGAAATCGGTTACGCTGTCCAAGTACAGCTCAGTGCCGTCGAAAACCTGCCATGAGGTCAGGTCGTAGGGGAGCGCTTCCCGCGCTTCTTGCTACCGAGTGAGGGAGGGGCGTTGTCGTCAAGGAACCTCGGGAGAACGCTCTCATCAACCACAATACCCACACTTGAAGCTGCTGGGATTGACGGCATTGCCCTGAAGACCACGTTGCCAAAATCCCCGAAGTCGGCTCCAGGGTCCCACGCGATTTCGCCCCTCAGGTCGAGGAGGTAGTTCCGAATCTCCCCTTCGCTGAGATTGTAGGGCTTGAGCACCTCCCTCAACCTTCTCCCAGTCACGGGGGTCTCGCTGCGGATTGTGGAGAGCAGGGTGTCGGTGATCATCCCCATGCGAGTGAGTTCTTCCCTGGGAACCTCGCCTCCAGCTACCGTGTATCTGGTGGTGCCACCGCCCTCGGTCTTCTCAATCGCGTGTGAGGTCGAGAGAATGGACAATTGAGTGAGCACGGTGTCAGAGCTTGCGCCAGTTTTCGATGCCACTTGATAAACCAGCGCCACCTCCTCCTCGTTGGGGTTCTCCTTCAGGTGGTCCGTGATGGCCTTGGCCACGCTGCTCTCGGAGGACCCCTCGGTGACAGTGGCCTGCTGACCACCTGACCGGCGTTTCTTCTGCAGTTCTACGAAGGCAAGAATAGCTACCAGGGCGACGACCACGGCAACCACAATCAGCATGAACGTGAAGCCCCAGTCCGTTCCTTGGCCACTTGGCCCGGTCGGACCCTTCCCCGACGGCGGGCGACTGAAGTTCAAAGCCAAAGTGTAGGGCGAGGAGGTCCGGTTGTAGTTGTCAATGACCTGGATGTAGAGCGTTTGGATGGCTGGTCCGGTGAGAGTCAAGTTGGCCACTTTCTCGCTCATGGAGATCCAAGGCAGCGAGGAAAGGTTGGACGCATTCGTGGAATACCGGTAGCCCGTCACCGTGCCATCGGTGTCGCTGGTCTGCAGTGCAAACTCGAGTTCGAAATGCCACACGGTCCCATTCGCGGTGGTATTGTGGGATAGGGCGAGCTGCCCGTAGGTCGCGTTGTCGATAGAGGGAGGGAGGGTCCCCAGGGTCAGCACCTTCGAAACGGCTGTCTCTCCAAGCGCATCGGTCACATTAACCGAAATCTCGTAGGAAGCAGCTTGATGGAAGGTAACAGTCACCTGCGGGACGGTCGTGACCTGGTGATTCCCTCCGAGGTTCCATGAGTACGACAATGGGCCGGTCCCACCACTGGCGCAGCTCAAGGAAAACGTGAGTGCGTCTCCTGCCACCGGGATCCCTGACACGAGCTGGGGCGCACAGGAGGCCATCGGAACGGCATTCACGGTGAGCCTGGTTGTCTCGGAGGCCGTGTGCCCAAACGCATCGACCACTGCAGCAGTGATGGAGTAGCTGCCGGACATGGTCCATGTGGCGTCCAGGGCATTCACAGAGCCATTGACCCAACGGTTCCCGCTTGCCGTGGCGATGAGCCAGTCGTAGGTGAAGGGAGCCCATCCGCCCGTGGCCGAGGCGGTGGCATTGGCCCACATACCGCTGTCCACGACTGACCGAGTGATGGTCAGCGTGACCGGGCCCACCATGTCCACAATCACCTTCACCGACAGGGCGAAGGTCGAGAACTGCCCCTCGGAATCATTGATAGTCACCGTCAAGGAGTGGTTTCCAATCGATGGCCACGACAAGGAGAGGTTGGTCCAGAGCCCGAAGACCGTCGTCGAGTTGACCGTGGTCCCGTTCAACTTCCAGACGACCAAGTAGGGCCCCATGCCGCCTGCGAACGTAAGGTTGAACGAGGCAGTGGTTCCGGAAGGGAGCGTGGTGCTTCCGCTGGATGTGATTCCCGAGATTGAGATTGGGCCATCGACTACAGACATGACCTTCACGGCAGGGTCCGCGATCACCTGCACGGAAGTCGATAGGGTCGAGCTTGCCCCGGTTCCGTCAGTGACGGTCACCTTGACCGTGAAAGACCCTAGGGAAGGCCAGGCGTAGGTCACCCAGGGTTGATTCGCTGTCTTGGTCACCCCGTTGCCGAAGTCCCAGACGAAACTGTAGGTAGTGAGACCCCCTGTGAGCTTGGCGGAGATGTTGTCGGTCACTTGGGCGTCGAGGGCGGCCTGGGCCGGGGTGACAGACGTCACGACCACTGGTGCGGTCACGTCCACGATGAACCACTCACGAACGGACCCCCCAGATCCTCCCATCGAGTCTCGGACGGTGAAATTCAGGGTATAGGTCCCCACGTGAGCCCACGTGTAGGTTGTTGAGCAGCTCGTCGTAGAAGAGGACCAGAGGGCAATCGTGCCCGATCCATTCTCGGTCAATGTGCAGGTGTACGGGCTCAATCCGCCAGAGTAGGATCCCTGGATGGTCGTGGCAGCCCCAACCTCGTTCTGGAGGGTTCCTCCTTGTACCGCTGAGAAGCTTCCCGCTTGGGCGGAAAGGGTGAGAGGCCCAACGTCTGAGATCACCTGATAAGAGAAGGTCACGAAGAGGCGGGAGTGGAGCCCATCCTTCACTGTCAGGTTGAGTGTATCAGTCCCGTTCCAGTCGGGAATGAAGCTGCAGGATTCGGTTCCGTAGGATACAACGGTCACCGGACCACAGAGGGTGATGCCCTTGGTGGAATCATTGAGCCACCACTGCACGGGGGGAGCCCCGTGACCTTGGTAGAGGGTGAACGTGACATTCGCCTGAGTCCCCTGGTGCACGGCCGGGATAGACGGGATGCTAACGTTGATTGGCCAGTAGACGCTCTCATTGAACCGAAGCGTAGAGACCCAGCCAGTAAAGTCGCTGATGTTGGTAGCCACCACGTAAGTCCCCGCTGCACCGTACGGCTGGTAGTCTGGCAATAGGAGGGAGCTACCTCCCAGTCCACCCACACACCCAGCGGGCCACGCAGGGGGTGCGTCTATGCAATTGGAGTAGGGGGCGATTCCTCCAGTGAAGTTAATTTCTAAGGTAAGGGACTCGTTGGCGTAGGCGATTTGCCCACCGACCGGAAACCAGTACGAGGTAATCATCGGGTCTGGATACACATAGAAGGCTGCAGAACTGTTGGCACTTCCTCCGCCAGTGTCGTTCGCGAACACCGTCACGGAAAAGGGCATCCCGGTGGATGCGGGAGTGCAAGTGAGCCTGTTCGTGCTAGTTGATGAACACCCTGCCGGGAGCCCAATGTAGGTGTAAGTGTAGACACCGGTCCCTCCAGTGGCGTTGGCATAGAAGAGTAGCGATTCGTGGACGTCGAGCTTCGACCTGTTGACCTGCAACGATACGATGGGTGCGGAGTTAACTACGAACCGGCTGGGCGCAGAGGTCGCCGCATACCCATTGGTGTCCTTCACCGTTACCGCAACATAACTCACAGATTGCTGGGTCGGGGTGCAGGAGAGAGTGCTCGAATTGGCCGAAGAACATCCAGTACCAGTCGGAAGACCAGCCCAAGAGTAGTAGTAGCTCCCTGTGCCCCCGGAAGCATTGGCCTCAAACGTGACCAGGGTCCCGATGTCTGCGGTGGGGATGTTACTGGACGGCAAAGGCACCTGTGGATCCGACAGCACGTTAACAAGAGGTGCGGTGGTTGTCGGGGAACCGTAGTTGTCCCAGTCGACTACCGACAGGGTTGGGGAGATGGACGTGGCCACAGAGAGGGCACACCGCTCGTAGTAGTTATTCCCAGAGGTCAAGTTCTTGGTTCCCTGGCAGCCCGTTGCGGGGAGGCCACCCCAGGTGTAGTTGAAACCGCTCCAATTCGTGAGCGGGCCGCCATAGCCGCCGTTCACCGTCGCATTGAGCCAGAAGACCTGTCCCTCGTCTACAGACGATCGCGAGGCCGTAATCGACACAGTGGGGTCACTCCAAACATTGACTTGAGCATAGGCGAACTCAGTGGAGTACGCCCATTGAGAAGTGTAACCGTTCGAGTCGGTGACCGATACTTCCGGGACTTCACCACCGAGAATCGTCTGAGTGCACTTGACCGAGGATGTTGTGAGCCCAGTGCAGTACCCCGAAGGTGGCGGTTGGTCGTTGTAGGTGTACCTCCAAGAGTAAGTGAAGCCCCCGCTGCCTCCGCTCTCAGTAGCATTATACCACGCCACCTGGCCGATGTCATAGTCCTCCCTCGGACCAATCGTGATGTCAGTGATTGTAGGGTCCGTCGAGAGGGTGATAGGGTTCGTCCCAGTTGCAGTGACGACATAGTTGTTCCCGTCCCGCATCCAGACCGACGGTGTAAACGTCCCTGAGACCGTAGGTGTGCACTTCACCGAGGACACCGACTGAAGGTACACGGTCGGGCACCCGGCCGGCAAGTTGCTCCACGTGAAGACGTATCCCTCGCCTCCCGAGTAACCGCCGGTGACAGTGGCATTGAACCAGACGACCTGGTTCTCGTCGGCAGTCGTGCGGGAAGGGGTGATTGACGTAATGACAGGATCGGAGTAAACGTTCACCTTCGTTGAGGCGACGGGCGAGCTCATGACGCCATTCGAATCGGTCACGGTCACCGAGGGATCGATGGACCCGGGCGTCTCGAGAGTGCACTTCAGTGAGGCTGTCGATCCACCCGTGCAGCCAGAACTCGGTAGGTTGGTCCACAAGAAGCTATCACCGCCAGAACCACCGCTCGCCGTCGCATTGAACCACACGACCTGATTCACATCACCGGCCCACCTTGAGTTGGTAACCTGCGTGATGGCGGGGTCCGAGTAAACGGTGACAGATTCATGCGCCGAAGACTCCTGCCCAGCGGCGTCCAGCACGTAGACGTAGATCGTGTAGGTCCCAGAGGTTCCGGCGGTGCAAGTGACCGTCCCATAAGAACTCCATGGGGGAGTCCCCCCACTCGGCCATCCTGAGACCGCAGCGGGGCAGGAATCCCCGAAGTAGGTGTCGAGCGAGTCTCCTGAAGGGTTCGCCCACTGGTATTGGAAGGGGGTCGACCCTCCGCTCACCGATGAGGAGAAAGTGAGAGCCTGGCCGTTGTCCCTTGAGTTGGGGATGACGAGGGATACGGTTGGGGTTGCGGACACCGTGAAGGTGAAGGAACTGCTCACCTGCTCTCCGTTCGAGTAGACCACCGTCAGGGACGGCGTGTACTTGCCTGCTGTGCCTGTATTGCAATCCGTCCAGGGATGGCCGGTGCCGGCGCCGTTGTCGACCCCAGAATTGTCTGGGCATCCTGGGGGCAGATTCGACCAGAGGTAGTAGTAGAAGATTCCCCCGTTCGTGTAGCTCTCTATGGAATCGCTTGTAGGCGAAACTGAGAGGTTGTAAGCAATGCCCGTGTCCAACGGGGTGGAGGGATTCGTCACAGACAGGTCACTGTAGACCGTGATCTCGGTGTGCGCATTGGCGTTTTCAGAGCCGCCGGAATCGATGATCGAGGCGAATGCTTCGAACTGGCCGTTCCCTGTAGGGGTACACGACAGCGACGCTGAGTTCTGCGTAATGCACCCGGGGGGGAGGTTTCCCCAAACCCAGTAATAGCCGGATGGCGGAGTGCAACCGCTGGCGGAGAAAGTCACCTGCTGCCCTACGAAGTCTCCCAACGGGGAGGCAGACACGGTCATCGAACAAACGAGTGGCGTCATCGTATGACTCCGGAGTGAGGGCCCGGAAGGGGTCGACGCGTTGGTCAGGTTCGTCAGGGTGGGGCCTGTGGTCAGGGTCGGTGCGCTGGCCGGAGACGTCTCGTTTCCAACTTGGAGATGAGCGGTTCCATTCACCCCTGAACGCACCAACGATATGGATGTTTGGGTAGCGGAAGGGTTGGGGTGGAGTCCATTCTGAACCGAACTCTCAATCGGTTGCCCCGATGGTGAAGCCGATGGCTCCACATGGGGGGCGTGCGCTTGGGCTGATCTCTGGGTGGCTTCAGCGACGGATGAAGTAACTTGGTGCGGGCCGCTCGCGGTCACAATCGAGGGCGTGGTGGGGGACGTAGTCGGATACGAGTGGGCGGGGACATAAAACCCGCTGAACAATAGCAGGATGACGGCCATCGGAACAAGGCTTTTCACCAAAGGCCCGTGCGGGAGAGTCTTCATCCACCATTACCTCCCTTGCCGGATAGAAGGTGCCTGAGCCGCCGTCTTGGTCCGAACGGTGTTTTCGAGATCATCCAGGGTAGGCCACACCCACTTGCCCTTGATGACTGGCTTTGCTAGGTAAACATGTCCGACCTGCTTTGACTCGTAGGCCGTTCCACTGGCCACTGCCTCGACGTAGCTCCGGTATTCCAACTGCGGGGCCACGAAGGCAATCGGATCGAAACTCTCGAATCCTTTCACTCCCTTTTTGCGCACATCAAGCTCGAGGTGGCTCGCGACCTTCTCGTTGATGCGGATCGCGTTGTGCGGATTGATCTGGCAAATCGAGACCACATCGTACATCTCCCTCTGGAGGATCTCCTGGGAGTTGTGCGATGGAACTATCCTCAAGCGCCCTGGTCCCCGATTCAGGAAGGCCAGGGTGCGGAGGTGGTGGGGCAGCTTTTCAATCACGTCTTCTCGGCACCCGATAAGTTGGGCCACCTCGTAGGGGATTGAAGTATACATCCAGCTGGTCGTCGTGGCCTTAAGCACCGTCCACTCGTCTTGTCGGGGCATAGTAATCGAGAGCCCAGTAAACTCTATCCTATTTGTAGTTTACTGAGCCTATATAATTCTATCTCTGGTCTCGTCTCTTCGTAACAGGGAGACGCACGACCTATCCCTGGACTGACTTCACCTCGACTTGGAACAGCGTTCCATCCTTGTCTCGGAATTGGATCAAGGGCTCGGGAGAACCCTTGGGGATCCCCATCACGCTCCGCGTCATCTCAATGGCTCGGGCAAGCTTCTCTTGTCCTGCCTTCGTGAGTTGGCCACTGCCACACGGGGCACAGTAGGCCGATCCAATCCGTTGGATCCACACTTTGTGGAAGATTCGAACTTCGGCGGGCAGCGGCATCATCGCCTTGCCGCACTTGGGGCACTTCATGGTCGACCCGTTGTCAAGCGTGCGCTTTCGATAAGCCTTCCCGCCAGTGAGAACCCCCTATGCCTCTATTGGACATAGATATCTATCACGCTTAAATATCTCAGTGCCTTCCGCACGTGCCGATGACGACAATCAACATCGGCCAAGAGGAAAAGCGAAAGGATGAACGAATGGCTCTGAGAGTGCTGAGGAGCGTGACGATACCGCTGGCGGCGGTTCTGCTCCTGGGACTGGCATTCCCAGGCGGGGCAATGGCAGCCTCGCCGCATGGGACAACGGTCTCGGCAGCGACGAACTGCAACGGAAACTCGACGTGCGACCTGGATTCGACCCTGAATAACATCCAGTACTTCCTCATCGGGGTCGGGGTACTCATCGGTGGTATCATGTTCGCTCTCTTCGGTATCCAGCATATGGCCGGAGCCGTGGAGGAGATGCCGCCCGAGAAGCGGCTCCAGCGACGTCACCAGTTCATGACCTTGATTGTTGGGCTAGTGATAGTATCCACGAGTGTCGTCCTCGTCCACGTGGCCCAGGGGCTGATCGTCACCTCGTAGGGTTCCCGACGGATTCGGAACATCCCAAGGGGGTTGCATGCGAGCCACCATCTGTGCCTTGTCCTCAGCACTGATCCTGATCGCCGGGGCAACCCCCGCCCCAGCGTCGGCCGCCATTCCCAGTGGAAGCGGGAGCTTCACCTTCTCTGTCGGAACCCTGTCCTGTGCGAACGCCTCCGCCCGGGTCAATCTCTCCAGCGTTAGTGTCTCAGTCCTCTACCTGAACACCTCCAACTCCTTTCTCAACAGTACCAACGATTCTGAGACCGACAGCTACACCTGGGACGCAGGGACGAACTACACGGTGGACACCGGGCTATCCGGTGCGGTCTCAATCCTCCTCGACGCAACCCCCCCATCCGAGTGTCCCTGGGCGGGGAATTCCTGGCTGAACTGGACCAACGTGAGCGACGGGAGTGCTCTCGCGGTGGCCATCACCTTCGCCCCCGGAAACGGTGGCATGGGCAACGGGAGTTGGACCCCTGGTAACTCCACGGTGACCGTCTCGCCTCCAGCTCCATCCTTCCCCTACTTCCTCGAGGTGGCCGGCTTGGGTATCTTCTGCGTCTTCCTCTACTGGTCCCTCAAGGGTTGGCAGAGAATAGCCTCGCTCGTCACCGGTGATGCGTCATGATGAGCGGCCTGGTCAGTCCCCCTCCCCCTTCCAACGAGGGCATGGACACCTGCGAGGATTGCGGGTTCCTGATCTTCTGGCAGGATGAGCAATCTCTCTTCTGTATTGATTGCGGCAAGGGACCTCTCTGCTGGGATTGCTACGAGACCCACGCCCCGGGGGAAAACGACCCGTGAGCTTCTGGGACGACCTGTGGTCCGCGCTGTGGGCCGCCCTCACAGCCCCCCTCGGGGCCGCCGTGCAGACGGAGATGGGCTGGGTGGTCGGCTCCATCGACTACGTGCCCAGCCTGGACAACTCCGCTGTCAAATCGCTCTTGGAAGTGACCTACTCGGTCTTCCTGGCCTCCCTCGGCATCATCATCGCGGCCATCGGTATCCTGTTCATCCTTGCACCGGTCGCGGAGAAGAAGTTCCAATACCGCCACCTGCTGACCAAGCTGGTCTTCGCTCTCGTCCTTGGGAGCTCCGTGATGCTCATCGG
>JAKBKR010000243.1 GCA_021832495.1 bacterium
CACCTTGACCGCCTCCCACTCCCGCGTTCCTCCCACAATGAACATCACGGCTTACCTCTGGAACCTTACCGGGCCAAGCGGCTCGTTCAATATTAACACCCGTAACGCCACCACGAACTACACCTTTGCAACCGGGGGAGAATATCATGGTCGACTAACGATCGTGGCAAGCGGCGGGAACAAGAACACGACAAACTTCACGATTTACGTGTCAAGCGAGAATCCGACTGCCAAGATCAGCCTGAACGACACGCACGTGCAATCTGCCAATGGGATTCCGTACGTTTATGTCAACTGGAGCCGGGTCTTGCAGTTCAATGCAACAGGCAGCAACGATACGATTGCACCAACCGTTCCTCCGAGCCAACTTCCCGGAAACATATCAGTCGCCTCCTGGAACATTTCATCCTACAAGGCCTACAAAGTCGTAAACTATACGGTCGGGCAGAACGCGAATGTCTTCAGCAACTTCTCGTTCCAGTTCAATGGAGCGGGCCATTACTACTCCAACAACGTCACTATCGGTGGAGTCGCACTTCACTTGGTGGGATGGGTGTACACGATCTCGCTCGTGGTCTGGGATGCTGGAGGAAATCGGGCAAACACGACCCTTTACGTTCTCGTGAACGACACCGAGAAACCTGTCGCGTTTGGAAGCGTCCAGAACTCCGCTGGTAAGAACATCACCGGCGGGCTTGTCGAGAACAAGAATGGGACTGTCATGGTCAAGCTTCTTGACAAGTACAGCTACGATCCCCACAATGGCTCGCTGAGTTTCTATAGCTGGCGTGTGGTCAATTCAGCCGGCGCCAATGTATCCAGTTGCCACATGAATGCGACGAAGGCCTGCTACTGGAACGCAACCTCGGCTCAAGTTGTGGGGCTCTACCTTCCTTCCTCCACAGCCACGTACAACTTCACCCTTAACGTGACAGACCTGGCCGGTAACAAGGCCAACTCCACCTACCCTGTCACCGTGGCTCAGAACTTGACTGTGCGCCCCATCCTCACCGTCGGGAACCTCACAGCACCCTCCACGATGACCGAAGGGACCTCCTATACCATCTGGGTGAATGTGAACAACACGGGGTACAAGACCTCAACCGCGAACAATGTCACCGTGGCATTCTATCTCACGAACCCGGAAGGAACGAACCGGGTTAACATCGGAGGCTCTCCGGCCTCGGTCAAATGGTTCGGTTACACCAAGGGTGTCGTAAATTCGAGCGCTACCTACACGGGCACCGAACCATCAATCAAGGCTAACCAGACGTGGAGGGCTGAGATAACCTACACACCAAGTGGACCTACGGGTTCATTGGAGCTCTGGGCGAATGCAAGCGCTTCAAATGAGTTCTCGGGACAGTACAGCAACAAGGCAAACGTGGCCCACACCCTGATCACAATCAACCAGAACCCCTTGACCTTCTACCTTGAGGTCGCTGCGATCGTCGTGGCTGTGGTCGTGATCTTGGCCATCGTCATCTTGGTCTACCGGCGCCGCAAGATGGGCGGTACTTCCCCAAAGAAGGAATCGAAGGGGAAGGCAACCAAGGAAGACTCCGGCAAGGAGAAGTCCAAGCCGGCTGAAGAAAAGGACGACGACGAAGAGTAAACCGAAGAACTCCCCCCTTCCCAGAGAGGAAGGGGGCAACTACTTCTTCGAAGGCTTGGAGGCAGAAAGCCGCTGGGCAAACTTCTTGTAGATTTCAGAGGCACGCATCACTGCCTCGATCTTGACATACTCGTTCGTTTGGTGGGCCAGTTCCTCTGAGCCTGCTCCAAAGATCACTACGTGTGGGTTGACCGGAAGGTAATGCACTGCTTCCGAGGCATGCGCAAGGACGGTGCGTTCTGTCCCCGCCACATCGACCATCGCCCGGATATGTTCGGAGTTAGGGTCGATGTGTAAAGCAGGCATGCTCACGATCTGTCTTAGGGTGTACGGTGTCTTGATCCGATGCAGGTGTTCGTCGAGCTCCCGGGTCAAGGACTCCGGTGTGTAAGGCGGGGGAAAGCGGACGTCGACCTCCGTGGTGCAGCGTGAAGGGACGACATTGACCCGAGTCCCACCGGAAATGACGGCGGGGTTCAATGTGACCCGGCCCATTTCCGAGTGTTCGACCCGCCCCTTGAAGCTCTCAAGGGCCTTCAAGAGTCGCATCATCTTGGTAATGGCGTTATCCCCAAGCTGAGGCATCGCCCCGTGGGCCGCCTTGCCCTTCGTCTCGATTGCAACATCGAGCACCCCTTTCTCTGAGTAGCCGACGCGAAGTGCCGTCGGTTCTCCGATCACGATCGCGCGCGCACGACGGACGGTGAGCGTCTTGGCAAGGGTAGTCGCACCTGCCATCGTAGTCTCCTCATCGGTGGTGAAGGCGAGCGCGACGGGGATCTTGCGGTGGACCAGGTCCTGGGCCGCTTGGAGCATCGCAACGATGCTCCCCTTCATATCCGATGCTCCGCGACCGTACATACGGCCAGAAGCGATCTGTCCCTGAGAGAAGTTCCAGAAATCCCCGATCGGAGGGGTATCGAGATGACCGGAAAAGAGCACGCCTCGCTCACCATACTCGGCCAAAATGGCCGGAGCAGCAGAACTCCCATGGGTCGAGGTCGTCATCCGCAATCGGTCCGCGAAGTACTGCACGTAATCGATGATCTCCCGCTTGTTGGAGGAGACGTCTGAAGCAATCCCTATCAGCTCGGTGAGCATGTCGACCGTCTGACGCTTGACCAAGGTTTGTTCCTCTCCTCGCAGGGTTAGGACTTCGGGGTATTAAGGGATTCCACGAGCGATTTTCCCCACTCGGCGGGCGCCAATTCAGCGGTTGCCTGTTTTGGTCCCGCCGTGGCAGGTCCGCGTGGCCGCCGTGACGGTCGGTCCCTCCGCTTCAGGGTCCACCCGTAACTCCGGAACTCCACCCGAAAGGATATAGGCGAACCCCTCTATTCCCATAGGGAAGTGCAGGCCTATTCGCGGCAGCCCGCTTATCATGACCCGGACGAGGACATGCCGATGTTTGTGGCCATCCTCGCGATACTGATGGGAATCATCGGGGTAGCTGCGCTGGCCCTCGGTCTCATTTATATCTTTTCACCTTGGATAGGTTCCCTTGCCCAATCATCGCTCGTCCAGTTCCTGAACCAGTACGTGATCCACGCCGGGCCGCTCACGGGAGTCATCCTTGCCATTGGTGGTGCCGCCATCGTGTCTATCGCGATGGGGCTTTGGCACCAGGAGGCCTGGTCCCTTTGGGTCTGCATCGCAGCGATCACTCTGGGAGAGGTTTATCTCTTTTTCTTCAAGGTTCCGTTCAGCTACATCTTTCTTTCTCTCCTTGTTCTCTACGTCTACCTGCTGGCGGTACGGCAGCACTTCCGGTAATGCGGCTGGCGCTAGCAGAAGTGAAGCCTCGACCACGCCGGGTTGCAGAGAACCTCTGCGCACTCGAAGGGGTCGTCAGCCAGGTTCCGACCGCTGACCTCGTGGCCTTCCCGGAACTCTTCCTCACCGGATACTCGCTTGGGGATTCGCTTCATCGTCTGGCCCTTCGCCAGGGAAGCAAGGAGCTCTCCACATTGGCGGAGATCGCTCGACGGCAGGACAAGTGGATTCTTGCCGGCGCCCCATTCGAGAGCCCCGCACGGAAGGGTGAGATATGGAACGCCGCGATACTTGTGGGACCTACCGGAGAGGTACAGGTCAGCGGGAAGCGATACCTTCCCAACTTCGGCCCGTTCGAGGAGGGTCTCCAGTTCACTCCCGCCGACTCCGCACAAGTATTGAAGACCCCCTTTGGCCGGATTGGAGCGCTCATCTGTTACGAAGTCTTCTTTCCCGAAGTGGCCCGGAAGCTTGCCCTACAGGGTGCAGAGCTGCTCTTGGCCATTTCGGCTTCCCCTGTGACGTCCCGCTCTCTGTTCGCAAAGCTGATCCCGGCCCGGGCG
>JAKBKR010000244.1 GCA_021832495.1 bacterium
CTTGGTCGGGATCCCGCGCTACGACTTCGCAATGGGCGGGCCGGCGGTTCAGTCCTCTCCCTCGTGCAGTTGGGCATGCACTTCTTGGAACGCGTGGAGCGGGGTCGGGACCGGATGTTCCTTCAGCACATGGCGAACGAACTCAAGGACCTGCGGGTCCGCGGAAGCCCGCGAGGCGCAGTGGGTGGAGATCAGCTCGCTCGCGGAAATCCGGGCTCTGGTGCGGGCCATGGCCGTCCGGACCTTGGGGGTCGAGACGACCAAGGAGGAGCAGCAGGGGACCATCCCCCGGGTCCAGGAATGGCGGGAAAGGCTAAAGGTGCTCGAGTAGGGGAAGGCATGACCGATTCCCTCCGCGCACGGAACCTCGGAACGAACTGCGTCGTGGAGGGATGCCGGCTGGTGGCGACGGACAGAGCCGAGATGCCCTTCGCAGGGTACACCCAAGCCATTCCCCTGTGTCCCACGCACATCCAGGCGTTCCAAGCCGGGGCGGAACTCATAGTCGACCTGTCCCACATCCTCCACCACTTGAGGCGGGAATGAAAGGCAGTCTCGTTTCATGGAGACATCTTCCCGAAGAGATGAAACACCTTGAAGACGAACGAAGGGAGGAGTTGGAAACCCTTGACCCTCTGGTTGCGAAGCGTCAAGCTGACCGGCTGACCAAGGGACGGGAAAGCGGCCGGTTGGAGGTCATGATTTGGAGCAGTGATGGAATACACGCCAAGGGGTTCGTGGCCTGGGAGCGCTTCCCCGGCATGGGTCGCCGGATCGAGTTTCTCTTCTTGGAACCCGCATCTCGCGGAGACGGAGCGTTCGCCCGATTCTTCGACCGCATTGAAAAGGAAAACTATGCCTCGGGCCCGGTCTTCGCACTCGGCGATCATCACCTTGGAGTCCCGTTGAGCGAACAGGGCCGGGTCCTGCTCCCCCGGGGTTTCGCGCACTTGGACCACGAATGGATGGTCCTTCACCCGGCAACGGCGCTCCCGTTGGACTCCCCGACGGTGCCGCAGGGGGTTCGACACCCGACTCCGACAGACATCCCGCGTCTGACGGAACTTTACGTGCACGCTTACCGGGACGACCCCATGCAACTGCTCTGGCCCCATGCCAATCTCAGGGATGACGCCGACACCTACGTCCGCGGAGTCTTCTCCGGCGATATCCAACCCATAGCGACGGACTTCTCATTTCTCTCAGAGAACGAGAAGGTCATACAAGGAGCGGTCCTCCTCACTGTTGATCCCGAGGAGGGTATCATTGTCGGCAATCTGATGGTGGATCCATCCGTCCGGCGGCAGGGAGTTGGTCGTGCCCTCATGATGCGGGCGATAACCGCGGTACGTCAATCGGATCCTGCCCTTGCCATCCGCCTGTCTGTAGAGGTCCAGAACCAACCGGCGTACAAGCTCTACAGGTCGTTGGGTTTCGAACCCACCTCCCCTCTTCCAGGGCAACGGGCAGGAGCATGGTTGCGTCAAGCTTCGGTGGAACAGGTGATGCGTGTGCAGCAGAGGAAGAGCCCATGAATGGCAAGGACGTCGCCCACCTCCTGGTCACCCTCACGGTCTGGATCTTCGTGGTCGTGGCCTTCCTCCTCCTGTTCGCAGTGACCGTCTCCGCCGCTCCCGGTTACTTCGTCAACCTATGGGTTCTCGCCTTCGTCTTGGGGCCGGCCTCTTTCCTCGTCCTTCCCACGTTCTTCCTCTGGTATCATGACAAGCATGAACGGCACCCCTACTTTTGGCGGTACTTCGGCATGGGGCTGATCATGATCTTCTCCTGGGTGGGGGCCGTGACCCAATACCCGACCAACCCCCTCTACATCCCCTTCCTGAACGAGGCAGCGGGCTTCCTCGGGGTCTTCGGGGTCTGGTTCATCTTCGAGAAGGGGTGGGTCCTCGGGGAGTACCGCGGGGTCCCGACCGACCCGGCGGGCCTGCACCGCGGGACGCATGTGCTGGACGCCCGGAACTCCCCGCCCCAGGTCTGGGGTTAGAAGAACTTCCGCGCCGGGGAGACCCCACCGGTCGAGATCGAGGGCTTCCGCATCCCGAGGTCCGTGGAGAACCAGTCCTTCCTCATCGCCGGGGCCCCCGGTACGGGGAAGAGCGTGGTCATCGAGGCATCCTCAATGTCGTCCAAAGACGCGGGGAGCGGGTCATCGTCTTCGACTACACCGGCGAGTACCTCTCGGTCTTTTACCCAAGTTTCAGACTTGACCCTCTTCTCCTCCGTGAAATGTGTGGACCCTAAACAGTATCTCCTGGTCCCCAGCTCCATCGTCCCGGCAGACTTGGACACTTCTCTCCCGGATACGACTGGAACAGCGTAGCCACTGTACGCCCTCTTTCCTGCCCCGAGTGCGACGACGGTTTATACTGGTGGGCCCTGTAAGTCGTCATGGCCCACATCGAAGCCAAGCACATCCGGGGCCACACCTACTACTACCTCATCCTCAAGGCCCGTGTCCGCGGCGTCTCCAAGAAGGTCCGCTCGATCTACCTCGGGACTGCCGAGGGCATCTGGAAGCGTCTCCAGGGCGGGATCCCCGCCCCGGACGGCCGCGTCCGGGTCAAGTCCTACCCCTTCGGGGTGATCGCCAGCCTGCTCACCACCGCCCGCGACCTCGGGTTCGTCGAGACGGTGGACCACTACGCCCACAAACGAACCACGCCGGGGTTCTCCGTCGGGCAGTATCTCCTCCTCTCCATCCTGGCCCGCTCGCTTGAGCCTTGGAGCAAGGCGGCGACTGGGCGCTGGTTCTACCGCAAGTCCTTCCTCAAGTTCGTCTGGGACGCCCCGCACGAGCTCAACAGCGAGAACATCCTCTCCAACCTCCGGCATCTCGCCAATCTCCGGGTCCAGCGCGAGATCGAGGAGGCCCTCACCCGGAAGCTGGTCGAGCGGGGCCTGCGTCCCAGCCTCCTCCTCTGGGACGCTTCCAACTGGTCGAACTACATCGAGCAGGCGGAGACCCTGCCCCACCCCGGGAAGGCCAAGGACCGCCGCTACGACCTGAACCTCGTGTCCATGGCGCTGGCGGTGACGGAGGGGCAGATTCCCCTCCTCCACGAGATGGGCCCAGGCAATCTGGACGAGATTGAGGTGTTCGCGAAAACGGTGGAGGCGTTGGCGATGCGCCTGATGCGCCTCCACCTGGACACCTCGGAGATGATCCTGGTGACGGACAAGGGGCCGCTGCCCGAGGACAACCTGGCGAAGGTGCGGGAATGGATGCACGTGTTGGCGGCACTCCCCGCGAACATGGCGTCGGACCTCATGGACCTCGACCTGGACCGCTTCTCGCCCCTCCACGCCACGGGGAGGGGCCACGAGCTCCTGGGTTACCTCACTAGGCGAGAGCTGTACGGGGAGGAGTGGAACGTGGCGGTGACCTATAACGCGGCCACGGCGCAGCGGAGGGCCGAGGCTTACGCCCGGTATGAGAGGAAGTTCCTAGAGAGGATGCCGAAGCTGAAGGAGGGCTACGAGCGGACCAAGGGACGCCAGTTGAGCTACCCCCGGGCGGCGGAGTGGGCGGCCCGTATGGTGCCCACGGACTACGTGGGGATCTTCCGCTACGAACTCACCCCGAACCCGAAGAGGGTGAGCTATGGAGTGGACGAGGAGAAGAAGGCGACGCTGCTCCGCCGGGCGGGCCGGCGGATGTACTTCACGGACCTCGATCTGGACGCGGAGGGGATGGCGCGAGCCTACGAGGAGCGGACGAAGATCGAGGAGGACTTCAAGTGGATGAAGGGGGACGAGATGATGCCGCTGTCCCTCCAGTTCGTGCGGAAGGACGAGTCGATCCTGGCGCACTCGTTCCTGGTGGTGATGGGGTTGCTGTTGTGGCGACTGACGTGGAAAAGGATCCGGGAGGCGGGGATCCCGGATGGGGAGAGCGAGGT
>JAKBKR010000245.1 GCA_021832495.1 bacterium
CTGAGAAGTCGCAGAGACGATGGAGGCGATTCAGCACCAACTCCTCCCCCAATAGAGAGTTCGCCCATACCCCCGAAACCACCTGTCGGCTACATGGAAGGAATTTCAGTGTCTCCCAGTGATTGGGATGAGTCAGCGGAGACCGCCCGCGCCTACGGAACATACACCATGGGCTCCGCGGGAATGACTCTGGGCAATACCTCGATGTCAAGCCCAGCACCCGATTTAGACCCCTACCGGTCATTCGCCCTCACCATTAGCCCGAACGGGGTTCGAGTCGAGGAGGTTCCAAGGTCCAGCGGTAGCCCGAAGATCAGGGATGCAGAGTTCTCCACGCCAACAGGAGGAAACACGTATCAGACGACTTCGAGCCTGTCGGGTCCCTCCCCAGCGGATGTTTACGCTGTCATGCAAAGTCTCGCCAGCAAACCAAGGAGTCTCGACGGGGTCAAGCAAGAGGTACGTCTGAATGATGATACCCTCTTTGCGGTCCTTGGAGCCCTCAGCACCGCAAAACTGATTGCCCGAGGAACCAAGAGAGACTCCGAGGCGACGGTCTTCGTGCTCACGCCCCTAGGCCGTAAGGTTGCGCGCCGTTTCATCGGAAGTCAAAGAGAGAGAGACGATCCGGAAGCGGGTGAGTCCTCGAAGCGGCCTGGCCTCCCATCGGGTAAGAAGCCTGGGAAGTACCAAGCAGTCCAGATAGGGAAGGGTACAACCCTTCAGGACATCCATGCTGTGGGAAAGGAACGGGGCTCACTTGACGAGGAAACTCCTTTCAAAACTCTTCGACCCGAGGATGTAAACCCCCAGCTGAAAGGGCAAAAGCCTCTGCCGAAAGAAGTGCTCCAACCAATGGAAATGCGGGTGCAGTCTGACCGGGGGACGGAGACCCGAGACGCGACGGATGCGGGTGATGCACAGAGGAGGGCGCAGATCCTGATGGAGCGGGCCCAGAAGGATCGCAAGGAGAAGAGTAGATTCGGGGTTGAGCAGACCGACAAGCCAAGGAAAGATGACTGAGAGTAGATTTCAAACCGAGGGTGAGCGCTTCCGCTGGGACCGCCGCTTCGCCACGACTACCTGAGCCTCGGCCAATGCCTGGATGTTGTCGATTTCCTCTCTGTAGCTCTTGAGGACGGCACCGGCGTTGGCCTCGGCAACTTCCCACGCCCTCGACAGGTTTCCGAACCTGAGACCGTATCCCTTCCGGGCTCCTTCCGAGTCCTGATTGAGGGGCACCTCCTCCAAGATAGCGAGCGACTTCAGCCGGTTGAGATGCCGGTAGAGTGTTGGGCGACTGGTCTGGACCCGAGTTCGACAACACCTGACGTGGAATCCTCACCGGTAGGATGGGGGTGACCCACCCCCCCAGAGTTAGCTCTACATTCCTGTCAGTCCAGTCGGCCCCACCCGGCGTGGAAGGTGTGACTATCTACCCCCACCGCTTCCAACACCTCCCTTTGCTCCGGTTTGAGCTCCGTCACGATCAGCCGGCGCAGCCCGGTCGTCGCCAGCTCCGTCTCGTTCACGGTGATCGACCCCAGCATCTCCACCGCCCGCGGTCCGCTCACTCCCACCCCGGACTCTTGGACCTTCGCCTTGGTCACCTTCCAGTCGATGTACCGGTCCACCAGGTAGGCCAGTTCGCAGATCAGCAGGTGCCCCCGGATTCTCCGCTCCAACCGGTGGCGGATGGGCCGCACCTTCAGGACGCTCTTCAGTTCCCTCCAGCCCCGCTCGATGACCTCCAGCCCCTGATACCGCGCCGCCACTTTTGATGAATTGGGAAAGCATGGGGTCAATGGTTAGGTCACTTCCTTAAGATGAAAAGAAGCGTGGCTATAGTTCTGGTTCGACTTGCTTCGCCGGATTTGTTATGATCGGAAAGACCAAGGATAAGGCCAATGCTACGAATGCCTCTGTGCTGAAAACAAGGGCTTTGCGTCTGCTTGGTGCGGGTTTCGTTATCGCCGCAATCGGGACTGTCGTTAGTTTAGTTGGGAGTCCTGGACAGCAGATTACCTTGTACGGATGGATTGGGATCGCAGCCGTGACCGGGGGCCTGGCGATGGTGTTCTGGGCTTTGGAATTGTTCTCCAAGCTAGAACGTGAGGGGTCGCCAAACAGGGCACCCCCCGATCCGACTGAGGATCCCGGCCCGATTGAGTGGATTGAGAATTCCTATCGCAAGGAGATGCTGAAACGAGAGCGTTTGTACCGATTGTTGTCCGTTCCTGTGGTGGCATTCCTCTTTGCGACCATAGTTCTGAATGTGCTAGGATTTGGTGGGTCTCTGGGTTCGAATATCTGGGTGATCATTTCCGTCGAGGGGTCGCTTTTCATAGCCATGTCCCTTTCAACAATCACGCTCACAAATGGATTTCAGCGAGAGTCTCGGTATGCGCCGACCCGTGTAGGGCTCTCACAACGAGGAATCCACATTGACCTCGACCTATCGGACATTGGCAAGAAAGGAACCCCGAAGTGGCTATCACGATACATTCCGTGGGACGAGGTAGAGGGAATGAGCGCGACCGCGGCCTTCGGATCGACTCATTGGATCAGAATTCAACGGACCGGAGGAGGGTTCTGGTTCCTCAACGGCCTCGATGCAGATATCGTGGCGAAGGTGCTGTCTGTATGGGACTTTGGAGTGAAGACTTCCCTCCGATAGGGGATATTTCGAACTAAGATGACAATCGAACTCGGCGGCTCTCAGAAAGGCGTTTAAGGAATATCGGTTATTTCGATTTGTGGACCATTTGAAAAACGATACGCGGAGGGAAGTGAGCCTCAGGGCCCTTTATATCGCCCTTCCAGCGTTCCCGTTGGATATGCTGGTAATCACCTACCTCCTGTCCCCCTACCTTGGATTAGGATTGATAGACCCTTCATCCCCTTGGTGGGCATACGGCCCTGTTGGCGGTTTCCTATTGGCTCTGGGCGGATTCCTTATTCTCCGTTGGATGAACTTGGCACAGAGTACAAACAGTACACCCGAGTCCCTTGACCTTGACGGCGAGGCAGTGATAGCACATCTTCCTCCGGTCCAAGGGTCGCATCAGACATCCTTGCGTGAGATAACCGTGCCGTGGGACCAAGTGCAGAAGGTAGCCACCGGCGGATTGCTCCGTCCTCCAACGATTGTCTACCGACGGGGAGCAACGCCGTCTTCTCCTGCATCAGATGTCCGAGGTGACTTTCTTCTGTTAACCAAGGAAAACGCCATCAAAGTCGACCAAGCATGGACCTTGTGGAAGGCCAAGAAGGGTCAGACTCCAGTTGCGACCCCATTGAATTGACTTGGGCCTCAGGGTGAAGGCCACCATGAACACTCTGCGTCTCCACATGCATTGCCAACCCAAAGGTTCCCTACGTTGAGTCCCCTTGACGGGCAATGCTCGACTACAGACAAGTAAACGGTCAACTGGGTCATCATTAGGGGCTTCCTTCCCATGTTGGGTAGGAAGGGCCGACTCACCCCAAACTGTCTCCGAGATTTGAATCGATTGCCACAGATAGTTTCTTAACCTCGGGGCCACTGTCCGATGAATTGTGGGCCGGGCCGAAAGTAGAGTGGGTTCCATATGACTGCGACCAATGTTAAGTGTGGAAAGTGGCCCTCAATGACAGGAGGGTTGGTTCAAATTCGCAACCAGGAAACGGGTAGGCCTGAACAGACATGGGCATCCATCTTGGCCATCACGATACTCCTCCTCATGGGACCGACTTTGCTCTTTCCCACGATTGGGATCTACAAGACGCCGTCGTCACCAGTGAGTGTCCACAACATTGCTATCGGGGAATCGGATGTTGGTCAGCCGCACTCCGGGTGCTCCACATACCCCTGCGTGGTCGCCACCATCCCGGTTGGGGGGAACGCCTCTAGTGTGGCATATGATGTCGGGAAGGGGGA
>JAKBKR010000246.1 GCA_021832495.1 bacterium
CCAATTGCAGCAATAGCATTAATGCCATTCTAAGGGGGAAAGTGGCACGGGGGAGCATGAGCCCTGGAGACTCAGAAGGTACCCCTTCCGGCCCGTCGAAACCCCCCCTTTTTCGGCGGTGGATGGGAGGGTACCCCCCTGCCAGGGGTCTTCGGGGGAAGGGCCCTGGTGACCAGAATGGGGGGTTCCGACCGTTTTCGCCGAGTTATATACCCCCGCAACGGCGATTGGATGGGTTGTGCGCATGGAACAAAGGAGTGTTAAGCCCCATGGATTTCGGCGGCAATATCACTGTCGAAGAACTCCTCGATTTCATCTACGTCGCCAGTGGCCGCACGCTTCCTTTGACCAAAGATGGCTGGTGGACATGACGGGAATTGGATGATTTCCCGGGCTATCGAGGCTGACACAGCCATCATCTGGTGGCCGGATCTGTCAGTATAGGTCAAGACCCAATCAGGGCTCGGGCTATCCTCTGGAAGCAGTCTTGAGACCTTGCTCCAGGGAACAAGATTCTCCACACCTCCCTTGCTACGAATCCGAAGCCCTGAGTCTTCTACCCTGACTGCGTCAATCCATTTTCGACTGACTATGAATATCGCAGCCCCGATGCCCCCGTAGGCTATCGATCCCGATCCAATCAAGGCCCCAAAGTAGGCCAGCCCGGACAAGCCGTACAGCCCTCCCGCCAGCCATCCCATGAAAGCGAAAAGAACCGCGAGTACGGTCGTCACTCCCCAAAGGAGTCCAGGGTATGCCTTGTCTCGACGGCGATTCGGGACCCAACCGTCAGAAGTAGGGAACTCCCGAGCTTGTGCTTCTGCCACCGCCAACGCCTGGTTCCTGACTTCGGTTGCGGCTGGAAGAATGGTTGGATGATCTTTCCGCCACTTGTTTCGGGCCGCCTGAACCGCGCGCGCATTGTGAGGAGTAAGATAGAGATTGATGGGAGTTGCCTCGAACTCAGAGACGCTGTTACGTTCCATTGGACGGAGATGGCTCCAATCCCTCGGTACAAGAACATGAAGCCCCCCGAGGTTCAGCTTTCCATTCGGTGGAGTCTTGACTCCCAAGACCTGTTGGAATGCAACCTCGCGTCGGATTGGGCGAACGAATCCAAGGTAGACAACTAGTCGATCGCCGAGGATCTCGATGGACCGGGGAGCCCGAGTCCGCAGTCGAAAGCCCCCGATTGGGAAGACGACCAAGTCCAGTGTCAGGAGTAGCGCGAGGACTTCGCCCCAGAACTGCAGCTCCTGACCCCGCGAGCTACTGTACTCTGGAGATAGAAATAGAGCGATGAACGGGATGACCCAAAGGAGGAGAAGGGGGCGGCCCCACATGACCGGTAGAACCGAGTTTCGAAGACGTTCTGCTCCCACTGTTTGAACAGGCACATGGAGGTGATGAGAAGTGAACGGATGAGGTCTTTGAACGTTCCAGAACCCAAACCCCATATCGCGTGATATCCACCCATTGACGCCACTTACGAACCTTGAAGTTCTGCAACGTCTTCCGGTGTGTTGACCATGGAGACACCGACCTGCCCTTGGGTGACAGCAGAGGACCGTGCTCCCTTGGGCCCCGCTCCCGCCCCCTACGCAGTCACCGCCAGCTACGTGACCGATTCCCTTGATCTCGGCACCTCGGTGAACTGCCATTCAGGGAGTGCCGCAACCACTCTCTCCCTCTCCACCGTGGCCCCCGCCATCCAGGCCGTCATCACCTTGAACCTGACATCGTCGCAAGACTTGACCTA
The DNA here is from genome assembly GCA_021832495.1 of bacterium. Taxonomy (GTDB): domain Archaea; phylum Thermoplasmatota; class Thermoplasmata; order Lutacidiplasmatales; family UBA184; genus JAJYEA01. The sequence continues at coordinate 1,760 of JAKBKR010000246.1, forward strand.
CCTCTTGGCAGGGCTGATGGACAACAACACCACGATGAGCGTCTCGATCGGGCACCAAACCTACTACAGTGAGGGACTGAACGGCTATTTCCTTCCGGTGACTGGCCAGTTGAGCACGCTGGGGCTGAGCCGGGTGGTGATGGGGACGCTGGCCAACGCCTCTGCGGCGAGCGGAGGGGTCTACGGAGCCCCCTATGACCTGGTCTTGAACGTCAAACTCCAGGCCAGCGACCTGCGCCCTGGCGGTGCGCATCCCCTGGGCTTCTTCGACATCTTCGCGGGAATCTGGAACTCGTTTGCCGGGGACTTCGCCACCCTGCTGCTGTACCTGGAGCAGGATGTGGTCGGACTGGTGGGGATCGTGTGGAACGCGGTGGTGGCGGCGACGGTCTACTTTGCGCACATGAGGGAGGGGCTGGCGCACCTGGTGGTGACTGGGGTCCAGTGGGTGGCCGCGAGCGCGGTGTCAGACCTGGAGAAGGTGGGGCTGGCGCTGGAGGCGGCCCTGCAGGCGCTGCTCGCGTTCGTCGAGGCCGCAATCACTGCGCTACTCGGAGCAGCTATACACCTACTTCAACAAGCTTTTGGCAACTATTGGCGGTCTGTGGAATCCCCGCTGGGTGAGACGGAAAACTACACCTCGCAAGGCAAGTCACCACCTACATCGACGCTTCTATCGGTGTGGAGTGCATTGGGCGGAAGTGTGTTCATGGATACGATGCTACTCGCTACGGTTCTCGCCGCAGTGGTGACTGTCATCCTCACGGTTAACCTCGGGGCGAGTTTCGTGCTGCCCATACTTCTCACAGTCGTCATCACGGCAGCACTCCAAGAGAGTCCTCTTGGCACGATCCTGAGCGATTTGCAATCCACGTTCGTGCAACCACTTTCAGGGAATACAGTACAGGCGGTTGAGTCGTGGATTGACTCTCACCCACTCCTGCTCTCAGGAGGGAAAGCGCTGAGTGACCCAACAGGTGCTTCATCAAGGCGAACAACAAGCGGCGCTGACCCGGGTTGGCAAACTCTCATTGAGATTCTGTCGGTTTCCGTATCCATTTCATTAGGGTTCAAGTTCGTGGTGAACGAACTTAACACGTGTGCTCAGCCCTCTATGGAGAACAACATTGCGTGCAGCTGGTTCGTGATCGGCGCTGGCATAGCCTTGGAGGTTGTCTCCATCGGATTGCATCTTGTTTCTCTTGCTCAACCAGTCCCATCTGGATTGCACATTCTGGGTCTCATCTTCTCCATCCTTGCCACAGTGGTCACGGGGATCCGTGCCTACTTCGAGGAAGTAAGTGGACTGCGGGTCATCGAGATCTTGGTTGCTATTTTGGGAGGGGTTGCAATTGGAATCAATCTCTTCGGGACTCCAAAGTGACCTTGCTTACCATGATTCGGACTTGGGATCTCACAGAGAATGCCGAAGCTTGGTTCAGATACCAGCGTGACCTAAGGGTGTTCTTCCCATCGATGATTGTCGCGCTGTCGGCAATGGTGGCATGGTATGCCCTTTTCGGTGGTTCGTTCACTGCTTGGGACCACCTGACAGCAATCTTGCTCGTGTCCGCGCTTGTGGGAGTAATTGCATACCTTGCATATCTGTCCTTTCAAAAGACCGCCCACGAAATGGTAATTGATGATGATCGACTCGAATTCCACTTTCCGTCCCTTCCGTCCGTCCGTTACAAATGGGCGGATCCCGAGTTGAAACTCATCATCAATGACAATCGCTCGCTGGTGAGGCGTGGCCGCTGGTGGGGCGTGAATCCTTTGTTTGCCATTACGGCCAGGATTCCCAGGAGACCCCTGGTATGTCTGTCGGTCGATGCCTATGAAGCTTTGGAACGGTCTGCAGAGGAACACGGTCTAAGACTCGAGAGGTCTGGATGTGCTGTTCACTTTCAAAGATAGAACTCGCCTGCAGGAAGGGAACTTCGCTTGGTGTGTGGACCGGTTGACGTCTCGGGAACTGACAACCGACCCACCCGATCAAGCTGGTTGGGTAGAGTTGGCATCCTCTACGATTGAAATCCACCCCTTGATACCGCCCCCAACCCTAAAGTTCCCCGGGAGCTTACTCCTCGCTAACCATGGAGACGCTCACCTATCAAGGGATTCCGGGTGACCGTCTCACCAACTGGGACTTC
>JAKBKR010000247.1 GCA_021832495.1 bacterium
AATGATAGTGACGGCAAGTTGAGATTCCTTTCCGGAGAACGGCATCTGCATGCAGAAATCAATCAGAGATCAATCGAGAACTAGCTGCGTCAGTACACAGTAGAATTTCATGTATGCGCCCTTTTTATTCAGATGTTTCCCAATAGTCTCGTATATCATGGATGTGAGAAGACCGCCTGTAATAAATCCCGTTCATCATTGCCTTCAAGCCTTACAAAACCGAAGCGCTCGAATTGGAAAATTGAGCCTATCCGTGCGTCTGACACCGACTCTTCTCCATAACCCATAACTCGCGAACCATCAGGCATGAGAACAGATACTGCCTTTGCTCCTTCCTGAGGCACCCATTGAATTCTTGGAACCGGTTTGTTTGGAACCGAAGTGAAAATGGCTTCAACAATCCCATCAGAGGCTTTAGCCAAGAGACGCAGATTCAAGAAGTCTTTCAGGCGAATCTCACGCCCCATGTTGGCCCTAACATCTTTTCCAGGCAGGTAAAACCTGCCTCCACTGACTTTAAGTTTACGGTTGCCCATCTCGGGCATATTCGGATGATTTGGCAGGAAAATTTGGGCTAAGCCTGAAGGGAATTGTTTGATTTCGACGAGCTCTGGATCGCTCACAAAAGCTCTCCTCGGTGTCACCGGGTCCAAAAGCTTTCGATTCTCAGAGTACAAAGATTCGGCCGGCACTTCGATGTCTGCAAGGGACATACCGAACGAGAGCACAAAGGAGCGTATTGCCTCGCTCCGTATTCCTCGTCGCTCAAGAGAACCGAAGCTCCAAGTACGGGGGTCGGTCCAACCGTCATACTGGCCACTCAGCACTTCCTGCATTGATTTGCTCTTGGATATCTTCGACTCCCGGACCCGCAACATACCCCAATGGGCGAAGTGTGGCCCCTTCATACCGAGGGCAGCCCACAGGGCCTCCTCCATCTGATCCTCCATCACGAGGTCCTTCCCTCGGATCACATGCGTGATCCCCAGTTCCACATCATCGATCGCCCAGGAGTATTCGAGAAGGGGCCAGACCCGATACTTATGCCCGACCCGAGGATGTTCATCCTCGGATATTCGCAGGAGCACCCGGTCCCGGAAGGCCGGATTGGGATGGTCCAGCGCGGTCTTTAGTCGGACGACTGCCTCCCCTTTACGATACTGACCGGAGAGCATACCCTCCCACTGGGCCACCTGCCAGTCTGGGTCCTTCTCCCGCTCAGGGCAGGCCATCCCGTTCTCCCGGTTGAGACGGAGCTTCTCGGCTGGGCAAGTACATACGTACGCCTTTCCGCTCCGGAGAAGGTCCGGGACGAAGCGGTAATGCCGCTCGATCCGGTCGGACTTGTAGAAGATCGCGTCGGGCTCCACTCCGGCCGCCTTGAGATCGTTGAGTATCAGAGAGTAACCCTCTTTGAGCGGCTTCTTCTCCGCGGACCCGATCGTATCGTCGAACACGACGTAGAACTTCCCGTCGTACATCCGACGGTATTCGTCATTGATGTAGACTCCGCGGGCATTGCCAATGTGGAGGGCACCCGAAGGGAAAGGGGCGAACCGGAGCACCACCTTCCCTTTCTCCGCCCCGGGCAAGGGAGGGAGACCGGTCCTCTCCTCTCGCTGAGGGGCGGGAGCGGGGAGGGATTTTGCGAGTTCCTGGAGCTTCTCGGGTGGTAGGGCGTTGACCTCATCCACGGCGGCTCGGACGATGCGGACGGCATCGCTATCCGGGCTCCTGAGCTCCGGATGCGTTCGAAGGAGCATGTTGAGGACCGTCTCCCAGCGGGCGCCTCCCCCATGCTTGGCGGCGTTCTCTATGGCCACCTTGCGGGCATCTTCCTCGACCGACATGGTTCTACTGCACTACTGCATCTCCCGGGCGTCCTTGAACTGAAGAATCTCTCAGGGATGACCTAGTCCCACGCCCACTTGAGGATATCGCCGGCTGAGGGCAGGACCAACCTTACGGCAGGTCCTTCTTTTTCTGGGGGAACTTTGGTGGGTTGGAGTGGAGATGCCCCGCCCTCCGAACCGCGGAGTCTATGGATATCTCACCTGCTAGGACTTGGGAAGCAAGGTCCCGAGGTATTGTGTACCTTCCTCCGCTAAGCTCGCGGGATCTGCGCTGCACTTCACGTACATCGCCGGGAGTGATGGGATACGAAAGAGGGTGCGTGACCGGTCTTCCCGATTGGGATGCGATCCATCGCGCGGAAACCGCGTCGTTGTTCCGTTGTCCGTGGGGGGTGCTACCCCTTTCGTCCACGATCTCAACCTCGAAGCGAAGGTGGAGGAGTTCGTTCACGATACGCACATGCTGGAGACGATCACCGCTTCCCACGCAAAATCGGAGTACCGCTTCCGGCAAGGTCTCTCGCAATTCACGGGCCAAGGACGCAACGGCCTCTGGGCGGTTGAGCACCCCCGCGGTCATGCATTGACCTGTTGAGGTCATGATGGCGAATCCGGGGCGAGGACCGGGATCGATCCCGATCCGGAAGTGTTCCTTCGGTGAGATCATGCCGAGGGAGGTCTGCAGCCGGGTCCATGTCTCAAGTCTTCGGCCCTTGCGCGCGATGACCTTGGCCGGGAACTCCACCGACCCTTCCTCCGCACGAGAGGTGAGGACGACCCGGATCCCGCGCGGGATCTTCTCTCCCGGGAAAAGGGTCACGGAGTCGACCCCTTGCTCCTTGAGCATGTGGGCGAGTTCCGCATAGAGCACCGGGTCCTCGGTCAGGATTGCGATCTCGGTTTTCGGCACCAATGCTTTGATATTGACCGTTCTTAAGGCTCTTACGATGCAGGAATCCCGGGCCGCACTGCTCGTCGTGGTCACCGGGACCCTCATGGCCGCGGTGGATAGCACGATAATGATTCTGGCCCTCCCGACCGTGGGGCAGGCCCTCGATTCGAACTTATCCACCATCATCTGGGCCATCTTGATCTACTTTCTCTTGACGGCGGTCCTTACAACCCAGATGGGGCGGATCGGGCACATCTTCGGTCGTTCCCGCTTCTACAATGCGGGGTTCGCCGTGTTCACACTGGGGTCATTCCTCTGCGGGATCTCCCCGAACGACCTCGCCCTGATCGGTTTTCGAGGCGTGCAGGCGGTGGGAGGCGCGATGATCCTTGCCAATGGCGGGGCGGTCATCTCGGATCACTTTCCTGCTGATCGTCGGGGGTATGCCTTCGGGTACACGACCTTTGGGTGGAGCGTCGGCGCGGTACTGGGCATCCTCCTGGGGGGGGCGATCACCACATTCTTCGACTGGCGATACATCTTCTTCATCAATGTTCCCATCGGCATCTTCGCCGTCCTTGTCGGTTATCGCTATCTTAAGGACCGGGACAAGACCGGGGCCACGCTGGACCTTCCCGGGTTCGCGCTACTGACCGCCGCACTATCGCTGAGCTCGTATGGGGCCATCGAGATGGCCTCGACCGGGGTCACACCCGAGTATCTCGGGGTCACCATGGTGGGGGTCTTCATCCTGGCCCCTTTCCTCTGGTGGGAGTCCAAGGCCTCTAGCCCCACCATAGACCTCACCTACTTCCGGGACCGACTGATGAGCTTCTCCCTGCTCTCGGCGTTCCTCCAAGGCATCGGGTACCTGAGCATCGTGTTCCTCCTCACGATGTACCTCCAAGGGATTCTGGGCCTGTCCCCTCTCGACTCTTCCCTCCTCCTCGTGCCCGGGTACGTTGTCTCCGGGCTCTTCTCACCCTACATGGGGCGCTTTGCCGATTCCATCGGCGCTCGATTCATGGCGACGGCGGGCATCATCATCATGGTCGTGGGGGTGTTGGCCTACAGCACATTCACTGTGGGCACGAATCCGTACTGGGTAATCCCCGTGTCCCTCCTCACGGGTTTCGGGGGCGCGATGTACTGGCCGGCGAAC
>JAKBKR010000248.1 GCA_021832495.1 bacterium
AAAGGGGGGACCGGACGCGCCCCTCAGGAACCCCTACGCCAAACCGAGGGGGTCCCCTCGCTCCTAGAAACCCACCGGATTCGATGAGCGACCTTCCTCCACATAGAACGAACCCGGAGCTCCTCCCTTCCATCAGGTCGTACACCGGTCGCTTGTCCATGTCGTAGAATGGTATCGGCTCTCCGCCAGGTGGTTCGTGAATCTTCTCTACTTCGGTGACGAAACGAGTTGCGAGGATCGTCCCTACGACCTCTGGTCTCTCGAAGCCGTCTCGCTCTACCCGTCCCTCCCTGCAAACGACCCCATTTTCACTCACTGCTAGTCTGCGACTATCGATAGGGAGGTCCACTCCTTCCGGCAGCCGTACACGATAGGCAGAGACTCTGCCGATGCGCGTCCTTCTTTCGTCTACGCTGGAATCGTCGAACAATCCCCCTCCTGCGAACAGAGTTGGTTGAACACCAAGAGATCGAGGATGCAGCGACCGGCGAGAGTGGGAGCGTAGTAGACGTCGCGGCCTGCTCGCTTCCGCGCGACTGCTCCGAGGGACTCGAGGGAAGCCAGATGGTAGCCCACGGTCGTCCGGCCAATCAGAGATTCCGCGGCTAGCTGAGTGGTTGTCATTCCCTGTGGGTGATGCGTGAGGGCCCGCATCACAGCGGAGCGCGCATCATCCCGGGACTGACGCCACGCCTTCATCTCCTCAGACATCCGCAGGCCGAAAGCCCGCGCTACGTCGTCGACCTGGGTGACCTGAATCCGGGACGATCCTCGAGCTGACGCATCGGAAAGCACTATACGTGCAATCGTGAGAGCGATCAGGGCGAGACCACAACTCAGAACGGCCACACGGGCAAGCGAGTCGATATCAAATGGGGACGAATCATTCTGCCCCTTGGCCTCGGCGATTCTCCTCTTCAGAAGCTCGACGATCTGTTCCGGCTCAAGCGGCCCTATCCAGATCTGTTCCCCGACCATCCCTCGGAAGGACGCGTCCACACTGAGCCAGCCCGCCATGTGTAGCCCGATTATGATAGTGACCGGTACACGGAACGTGTCCGTTGCAGAGTGAATGCGATCCACGAACGAACCTAGGAGGTCTGCCACGTCGTCGGCGTCGTCGATGATTAGGTAGCGAACCTTCCTGAAGTCGGTCTTGGAAATCAGATAGTCGAAGTAACTTACCGAAGTAGTCTCCTCATCTTCATCCCTCGACGGGATGTGTTCTTGCGTGAGTTGTTTGCCTTCAACAAGTAGGCCTGAGACTGAGCCGCTCTCCTGCAGCGACTGATGAACTGTTCGGAGAGTCGTCGATACCCCCACGCCAAGCGCCCCGATGCAAGCGAGGACCTCCCCTGTCCCAGCAACTGATCGGCCGATGGCCCGTGCCAGTTTCACGACTTCAACTTCGTGGCCCACAAAGGAATCTTGGGAAGGCAACTCTCCCGCGAAGGGGTCCTTCTTGAAACCCCAGCGGGAAGAGAGGTCCGCACTCCTCTTCTGACCTTCCCTGCGCCCGCGGGCGAACTCCGCGGCTACCTTCTGCGTGACGTTCATGCCTCTCAGAAACATCCGATATATTTAAGCAAACTGCAATTTGGCACGTTGCCACTTCCAACTCGGCTCGACCATCTCCTGTTTCGCCCATCACGCCCTCCCTCAGTGGAGCGCCCCTGGCCACCAGAGCAGACTAGTCTCCCCGACCATAGAGCGAAGTGTCACAAGAGTCGCGACGCCACGTGTCAGTTCGCAGAAGTCTGGACCCACCCCTTCGCGAAATAATGGACCCACCCCCCCTGTGAGGGGAGGAGGCGGTCCGTGACCGCCAACTACCCTACGTCATCGCCCGCCCCCGGTGGAGGGAGCGCGGTGTACGACGAGATGAAGCGGCACGAGATCCAGGTCCTCTACCGAGCGGGGTTCTCCGTTCGGCAGGTCGCCAAGAAGGCCGATGTCGGGCGGAACACGGTTCGACGCATCCTCCGTCAGGACGGGGTGGAGCCCGAGCCAGGTCCGCGACTCGGCCGCCCCCCTCTGGCCCCCTCCTTCCAAGTGAGCGCCCAGAAGCTCCTGAAGGAGAGACCGGACCTCCCGACGGTGGAGATCCTCCGTCTCCTGCGAGAGGGAGGATACGACGGAGGCAAGGATCCCGTCTATCGACTGGTCCGTCAGCTCCGACGGGTCGTTTCTCCCCCGATGGTTCGTTTCGATGGACTCTGCGGAGAGTTCTCCCAGAACGACTTCGGATCGATTCGGGTCCAGTACCTCGACGGGAGCGAGGAGGTCCTCCACTTCTTCGCGGCCCGCTTGAAGTGGTCGCGCTGGGTCCACGTCCAGCTCGTCCCGAACGAGCAGGAGGAGGCCCTGGTCAGGGCCCTCATCTCGTCCTTCGAGTCGTTCGGCGGGGTCCCCCTCTGCTGTGTTTTCGACAACCCCAAGACCATCGTGATCGCTCGCCACGGGGACCGCGTCCAGTGGAACGAGACCTTCGCCCCCGTGGCCCTCGACTACGGGTTCGGGGCCGAGCTCTGCTGGCCCCGCCGCGGTAACCAAAAGGGGAGCGTCGAGAATCTCATCGGGTTCGTCAAGAAGAACTTCTTCCTGGTCCGCCACTTCCACGATAGAGGCGACGTGGAGGCGCAGCTCACCTCGTGGCTACACGAGGTGAACCACGAACGCCCCTGTCGGGCCACGAAGGTCATCCCGGCGGCGAGGATTGAGGAGGAGCGCCGGCGTCTCCGTCCCCTGGCCGTCCCTCCGTCCGAGTACGCGCTCCGCTACCCGGTGCGGGTGGGCCCCACCTGCTTTGTCCTCTTCCAAGGGGCCACCTACTCGATGCCCACCGAGACGATGGGGGTGACCGCCACCCTCTACCTCTACCCCGACCGGGTCCGGATCATGGCGGACCGGATTGACGTGACCCACCCGAGGCAGCCGCCCGGGGGAAGGAGCACGAACCCCAAGCACATGACCGGGGCTCTGGCGGCCCTCTCGGGCCGCCGGGCCCAGCTCTACTACAAGCGCCAGCGTCTCTTCGAGGTCGGGCCCACCGCCGAGGAGTTCCTGACGGAGCTCGTCCACAGCCGTCCCCGGGTGTGGGCTTGGGACGTGGAGAACCTCTTCGACCTGCTCCTCCGGCACGGCCCCGAGCGGCTCTCCCAGGCGCTCCAGCAGGCGCTGGAACGCGGGTGGTATCGATCGGAGTCCGTCGGACGGTTGCTCTCCATCGAGGAGGCGAAGGCATGACCACGGAGGTTGATGCGATGCTGAGGCGACTGCACATGCCGACGGTGCGACGGCTCTGGAGCGAACTCCAGGTCCGAGCCGAGAAAGAGGGGATGGGGTACGCGGAGTACCTGCGCATCCTCCTCTCGGAGGAGATCGCCCACCGGGGACAGACCCGGGTCCAGAGGATGACCCGGCGGGCGCACTTCCCGTTCCTGCGGACCATCGAGGAGTTCGACTTCACCTTCCAATCCTCCCTTCGGAAGGACCTCTTGGGGTCCTACCTGGGCCCCGAGCTGGTCGAGGAGGGAAGGAACCTGGTGGCGTTCGGTCCCTCGGGGACCGGGAAGACGCATGTGGCCGTGGCCATCGCGTACCGGGCGATCCAGAACGGCTCGGATGCGAGGTTCGTGACCGCGGCGCACCTCATCGACGAACTCTCGAGAGCGAGCCAGGAGGGAAAGCTCCGTGAGACGATGGCCGCCTACACGCACCCGGGGGTGCTGGTGGTGGACGAGGTGGGCTACTTATCGCTGGGAACGGATGCGGCGAACGTCCTCTTCCAGGTGGTGAACGACCGTTTTACGGGGCGAGGATGGCCCGCTTGCCTGCGAATGGACGCCAAAGGTCATGCTAGGCGCCCCCCCATAGTCAGTCGCCCACCTGAGCGTGCCTAGC
>JAKBKR010000249.1 GCA_021832495.1 bacterium
TTGGTTCAGACTGCGGGACCTTTCCAATCCGAATTTGCACTGATTGGGAGACTCAAGGATCGTTCGTGGCCGACGGAGGGCCGGTCGGCGACGATTCAGGCTTGCGGTTTGTCAGCCGATCAGACCAAGATATCGCTCCCCGCCAGGGACATCCCGGATTCCCAGCTTACGGTAGAGGGTACGGGCTCGTAGCAGCTCACGGCGAGCATCCGGGACGTTCCCGTGCAACAGATGCCAACGGGAAAGGCACGCCAAGGCATGTGCAACATGGAGGGCCCTTCGTGTGCGTCGGGCATCCCGGAGCGCGTGCTCGATCATTTCTCGGGCATTTGTAGCATCGTCCAAACGCTCCCATAGGCCAGCCAAAAAGAGGTCGACCGGGGGCCGTTCTTCCACGGGAACCTTGAACAACATGCCTTGCCGACGTGTCAGCCGCCGTATTCCTTCCCGTGCATCGCCCGTCAACCCCTCGATGAAGTCTTCATAGATCCGGCACAATAAGACGGCCCCTTCCATATGAACACTCTCGAAAGTGCGTGCCGCATCTTTGAAGTCCGATAGAGCACCCAGGTTGTGCTGGTGGAGACGCAAGTGTCCACGTTGGACCAGGGCCCAGGCATGGGGAATCTTCAGTCCGAATTGACGCGTTAAACGGAGGCAGCGCTCTATGGTCTCCTCCGCCTTATCCAAAAGTTCGAGGTCGATCTCCGCGAGGGCGAGATTGGTCAACAGCAACGAATGTGCGGTCACTCTGCCGGTCTCTTCGGTGATCGCCCAGCCCTTGGCCAGTACGCGTCGAGCTTGGCAAGGGCGGCCTAGAGCCAGCCATATCCTCCCTTCCAAGTTGGCTCGCTGAATCCTGAGGCTGGCCCGGATACGGGGGGGAAAGTTATCGTACTTCCGCACCATCGATGCAAGGGCTCGATCGTAGCGGCCGAGCAGGAAATGGGCCGTCGCATGAGCGATCCAACCTTGCCCTAACCACGCGGGCTGACCTTCCATCGTGTCCGCAATTCGAAGGGCCCGTTCTGCCAACCGTAATCCCTTCTGGGGATCCCCGCGACGTAGGGCCACCCATGAGGACTGGACAAGGATGGGGGCGCGCCAAGCTTCAGGGACCCGCATCCGGCCGCCAAGCATCAACGAACGTTGATGTGCCTCAGCTGCACCTGGGTCCGTGATCGCCAGACAGGCCAGCAAGTTCTCCTCTACCTCCCATCGCACATTGACTTCCAAGTCAGTTTGCGAGAGATGGCGAAGGATCCTTTCAGCGGGAGCAAGGGCTCCACCCCAACGCATCTCACGAGCGATCTCAAGCTCGTAGAGGGGACGTATTTCGAGTCCGTGAGCTCCTCCCTTTTCAAGCTCATGCAGCCAATCTAGATACTCCTCGGCGATCTCCCATGCCTCTTGGCGGACAGCACGTGCGATAGCCTTACGGATCCAGACGAAACCATTCGGGCCGTCGCCGGCCCTGTAGAAAAGCTTCGCTACGCGCTCTACGTCCTCAGGGTGATGGGTTGACCACCAGTGTGCGAGGAAAGAGTACCACTGGAGATGGTTCGGATTGCCATGGCTCAGAACTTCCGGGATCAACGGGTGGGTGAAGGCATAACGATGGGGAGATTCGTGGTGGAGATAGTCGGTAGAATGAACTACGTTCTCCAAGGCCTGGCAGACATCCGCCGCGGACCCCCAACCCACCCCCTCGGCCATTGCAATGATCGGGCTGAGATCAAAGGCTTCCCCCACGACCGAGGCCATCTCAAGCAATGTTTGGTCCCGGCGGGGAAGTCGGCTTAGACGACTCTCGAAGAGCCGTTCCAGGCTTGCCGGCACAGGAAGTTCTTCGGGACTAAGAACCCCTTGACCTTCGCCGGAAAGGATCCCGCGCTCATGGAGGTCGTGTAACCACTCAATGAGATACAGCGGATTCCCCTTCGATTTGAGCATGACCCGGGAAAAGATGCGCTGCGAAGCATGTGAGACTTCTCGTTGAGCGTTCACGCGATCGACCAGTTGTTGCGCTTCTTCCGGACCCAGGGGCGGAACTTCCTCGATGCGCACCTGCCCGGTTTGCCGTCGTCCAAGTGCTAAGATCCGCGTGAGCACACGCTGCGAACGATCGTTCATATTACGTTCAGATCGCGCAGCCAGAAGTGTCACCACCGGAAGTCGAGCGTCGACTATGTTGAAGATTAAGAATTCGAGCATCGCGAGTCCCGAGAGCGTCATTTGATGTGCCTCGTCGACGACCAAGAGCAAGGGTCGGTTCCTCGCATCGGATTCCAATCTTCGGAAGATGGAAAGCATCCGCTCGGAAACTGACAAAGTGCGATGGGATGGTGGCATCCCCGAGTCGTTGGAAGTTCCGCTGTCCGGGCTCCCCAATTGCAGTTCGTCAAAAAGGTAGAATGGAAATCGCTCCATCTCAACTGCGCGCGCTCTTCGAACGGCAAAACCTCGCCGTTCGGCTACTTGTTGGGCGTACTGCAAGAGGCTTGACTTGCCAATCCCAGCGGGACCGAGGAAGGCGATGCACGAGGGACGAGGTTCGGGTCCGGATGCCCTGCTCAGGGCGGCAAGGATGGTTCCCGCCTGTTTGACACGACCAACCAAGGATCTGACCGACGGATTCCCATCCTCGGGCTCAGAGAGGATGGAAGGCGGCGACAGGGGTGAGTAGCCTGCATTACTTCGCAGCCCCTCCAGCTCCTTCAGCGCCGCTTCCGGGTGTTCCACATCAAAGGGGACCTTACGGAGGCATAGTATGAGCAGATCCGCGGCCGGAAGATTCGGATGTAGGTCGATGACGTCCACTGCGCGCAGAACGGGGTGAGGGGAAGGAACCCTCTTGAGTCCCATCCAAATGTTGCGAAGCCGGAGCAGTCCCAGCGTGGATGGCTCATAGGTCTTCTCGGGGTTCCGTCGCTCCCAGGGCCCCGGGAGAAAGGACCGAATGTGACCTTGGGCCCCTAAGTTCTTCAAGACGCGTGAGACCGTGGGCTGAGAGAGGAATGTCACCCTGGCGATGGCGCGTTGGGTTGCGCCTGCCGGGAAGCGGTTATCCATACCTAACAGCAACAAGACCAAATCTTCCGGTGGAAGGGACGGGGACCGGAACCCTGTTGCATCGGAAACTTCGATTGGGGTGGTGACGTTGTGTTTCGTCCTCCACCGAGCCACCGTCGATTGCGCGGTCTCGGTGCCCGAAATTGGCTGAATACCGTTGAATATCAAGCGAGAGTATATAAAGCGCTCCGGTTTTGCGCCGACACTGGGAGTCCGGGATCGTGAGATACGAAACGGGTCGAACTGGGGTAGATGCGCAAATGAATCAATATTCGGACATGAGTAACGACGGTCGTCAAGGGGAAGGCATCACGAGGGTCATCGGTCTGCTCGTGATAGCCTGCCTCCTCTCCTTAGCCCCATCCGTGTTGCCCGTCTCGGTGGGACTTCGGGCTTTGGAAGGTACGGGAGCCCACCCTATGTTCGCCGAAGCCCGGACGAATGTGGAAAGCACTCCGTCCGGAGTGGGCTCAGTCGTCGCAACGATTCCTGTGGGGACAGATCCCTGGGATGTGGCATTCGATAATGCCAACGGAAAGGTCTTCGTCGCCAATTATGGTAAAAGCACGACGGCGGACCCCGGAAACCTAACGGTGGTCGATGGGGCGTACAACAAGATCACCGCTTGGATCCCTCTTCCCATCATACCTTCGTATGGAGGAGCAGGACCCGATTCCTTGGTCTTTGACAACGCCAACGGTAACCTCTATGTCGGAGATGGGAATAACTTTCACATCTCGGTCATCAATGGGGCTACGAACGCGAATGTCTCGTTCGTCGATATGACGAAGACCGCTGGAAACCTAGGAGGCTTGGCGCTCGAT
>JAKBKR010000250.1 GCA_021832495.1 bacterium
GTGGCGGTCCGCTCAGGTAGGGGCTCCTGCCGACCAAGGAATGTGACCCGATCGGCCGCACTCCCCTGGGCCGCCCCCAAGTTCACAATAATCACGCGATCTTGGTCGGGCTGGATCAGCTTCTCGAGAGCCATCTCCATCCTCACCCGCTGCGAATCGCTGAGCTCACAGGCGAACACAGAGTACTGCAGCGCTTCGCCAAACCCCTTCATCACGCGATGTACCTTCTGCCATCGCTTCCGGTCCATAATGTCGTAGGTCACGAGAAAGATACTCGACATGGCTCAGCGGGTGCAGAACGCCGGGTAGATGGGAATCTCACCCAACACATGTCGGGAGAGCAGCCGGGCTTGGACCTCGAGGAGCCGCCGGTAGCTCACCGTGTAGCCAAAAATGGGATGCCTCACTTCTGTGGCCATTCTCCGCTCGTAGGCCGCGAGCACCTTCTTCCTGCCGTCACGGGTCAGGGCAACGGCGTCTCCCCGCCGGACAAAGTCGCTCTTGCCTACCTCTCGGTTGTTAATCAAGGACAGAACCGTCGAGTCCACCACAAGCGGACGGAACTCCTCCATGAGGTCGAGGGCGAGCGAGGGTCGTCCGTACCGGGGCCGGTGGAAGAATCCGAGCATCGGGTCGAATCCGACCGACTGGAGCGTGACGGCCGCGTCCTTTGCCAGGATCGCATAGAGGAAGGACAGTTGGGCGTTGACCGGATCTTTAGGAGGGCGGCGGTTCCTTGCGGCGAAATCGAATCGTCCGGTTCCGTCGATGTCCGCCTTCAGCAAGCCCCCGAAGTGGGCAAAGTACGTCTTGGCTGCCGCACCCTCAAGCGCAAGTAATGTTTCCGCGGAGCCGACGGTGTCGACGAGCTCTCCGACACGCGCAAGCTCATCGAGGGGGGCCTGAATCTCTCCCGGATGGTTCCGTCGAAGGAGGGTGCGGCAGTTGCGAATCTTACCCGAAATCATTCCTCGGGCGATCGCCAGCGCTCGGTCCGGATCTTCCGCCACGCGGAACTGCCCCAAGCGCAGCTCGACGTTTTTGTGTGACAACCCGTGGGTGATGCCGTAGAACCATCCGCCGAAGGAGAAGTGGCAGACCGGGACACCCCGTTCGCACAACTCGTGGAGGGCTCCGGCGGAGATCGTCACTGACCCAAATAGGGATGCCTGGGAGACTTCGAGCAGACGGGCCGTAGCGATCACCACCCCTTTCTGCCGGATTTCCAGTAGGTCGCCCTGCTTGGTGACCATGGCGCCCTGAGCTTGGACATAGAGAGGCAACGCATCATCCCTGGTCGCGTGGAGCGGTCGCACATCGACAGAGACTGTATCCTGGGGTCCGCGCAATAGGAACACCACTTCATCGGGGAGGCAGATGTCCACCAAGGAGCAGCGAGGGCACTTTGGGCTGTCCACGAGGGGGGGTGGGATCTGCCCCTTCCGGGCGACCTCACGCGCGCGAGCGACCGTCTCCAAGACGAGACGTTCAAGCGCTCCAGTCCAGGCTAGCGCGACGCGCCGCTTCGTCTCGGCATAGTAGATGTAGCCGCGTTCGCACGGGTAGCCATTCTCTCGAACAAGTAGCATCTGGACTCCGAGTTGGACCCGATCAGCCTCCCAGATACCGTCGTCGTTTTCGGGACCGTGGCCGCGTTTGTAGTCGACCGGACAGGCCATTCCCTCTTCGTCCTCCAGAAGATCGAGCTTCGCCACCAGTCCCAAGCGGTCACTGGAAAGGGAGACGGCGCGAGCCCGGACCTTAAGCCCTGCGGCCCACTCCTCGGGGTTGGGTAACTCGCCGCGCTCCTCGTCCACCCTCCGGTGGATCCGGCGACCGTCGAGCGTGTCGGCGCTTTCGGAGAACTCGCCTTGGACCCACTCCAGGTAGAAGAGCCGGGGGCAGTAGACGAACTCGTTGAGCATCCGTGCGGGCAAGCTCTCGGGCGCATCGTCGGAAGCCTCCCGTCCCTTCACGAACCGGGCCTCGACAGAGGATGGATTTCCTCGCTAATGAACCCAGTGGGAAGATCGATCCCTGACCTTATCTACCGGGATCGGGGACCCGGAACCTCCGAGCAACAAGCTCGTGGCTCCTTTGGGAGTCCGGTGGCGGACGATGCGTTCCATCCCCACGAGACCACAGTCCCCGCCCTCAATGGGAGGGGCGCAACCGTCGCTAATGTGTCACGTTCGCGAGATGCCTGCAACGGCAACCATTCGCCCTCAATAGCATCTGGAGGAGATCCTCGAACGGAAGGAGTTCCTTCCGAGTGCAAAACTCTACCGGGTCCTTTCCGCCCCTTGCTCGCCTACATCAACCGAAGCAAGACCGCCTCGTTCTGGAGCGACACGCCCACCCGACCGGGAGGGCACGCAGCGCCGGCGACCCGCTCCGCCAGTTTGGGCTTCCTAAGCTGCAGTCTGGGATCGAGGACGATGGCTTGCTCTAGATGCCCCAAGCTCGGGGCAGCTGAAGAATCAGCGCGTGCTGCTGCCGGAACGCTCCTCACGGCCATGGACACGAGCGCGAGGGGGTGAATATCGGGGGTATCGTAGAGATCCGAAGGCCGGAACTTTCAGCAGAAGACCCGCCTCAGAAGGGAAAGGAACTGAGCAAGCGCGGCGTGACAAACCCGACGATCACCGAGGAACCGCGGTTGTCCCCAGGTCCGGTGGACCGGGGGGTATGTCTCTATGTGCCGAGCTCTCTTCGCTCCGGTCGCACGAACGGGTCCGCGGTCTGCTGACCAAGTCCTGCCTTGTTCCCGGCCGATGCTTCCTTGATCCTGGGTGTTCAGCTTTCCCAGTAGCCCGGCGGCTCGAGGTAGAGGTCCCCCTCCCGCACAAGTGGGAAGCCCGACCTCGTTCGCTCCTGCGCAGTGAGGGACCTTGGTCGGAGTAGTGGACCCTGTGCTCCTGATCCCGGTGAGTGAGGGTAATGGGGTAGTCAACCCCAGGGAGTAACTCCGTAAGCTGGAGCGCCCAGCGAAGGAGCCGGTTCGGAGATCGAGCGACTGCGGATGATGAATGCCGATCTCCGTTGACGCCATCGGGTCCTCCAGACCACGAACGGCCTTCCGAGCTTGAGGAAGTGTGCCCCCGGTCGCCTGGGACCCAGCCGCGTGTTCCGTCGGATTAGCGCAAGAAGCCCGGACCTAAGCTTCGCCCCAAAGGGGCCACTCACGAGCCACTGACCTCGGACTGTGCGGATTGCGCTCCCCGCATCCCGACCCGGAAGTGCCGCGGAGAGCAGCTTCTGTTCTAGGGCGACGAGACTCATGCGGATGTCGGGGTGGTTCGGGAACGGATGGTGATGTGGTACGAACGGGCGGTCTACAGCGGCCGGACCTCTGAGCCGAGGTTCGGTCGGCCCTGCCGAGCGCGCAAGAGCCCGCCAGATAGGACACGCGGCTCCCGCTTCAGAAGGTCGAGAAGGGATTGGCGCAGGAGGGGATTCCGAGCTGCCTCGCCGGCCCAGGCCGCTGTCGGTGGGCCAGTTCGAAGCGGCCAGGTGCAATGAGGCCCACCGTCCACCGGTTCCGGGACTCCCCGGGTTCCACGCCTACGGGTCTTCCGGCCGCATCGATGAGGGACGGTATGGTCAAGGCGTACGGTAGGGGGCCAATCTCCCGGTAGTGGCCCGACCGACTCGAGGTGAAGACAGGGTCGAGGAGTTCCTTGCGAGAAGAAGTGCGCAGACCATATCAGCCGCGAAGGTCTCAAGGGCTATGTTGCGGGGTCCTCAATTATCGCAGGGGGGACCTACTTCGGTGGCAGAAGGTTAGTGATGTCGGACTTTCTCGAAATGGAAGCCGACCTCTCGGCGGCGCTGCGCCGCGTGAGCGACCGCACCGAGTTCGTAGAGGTCACCGCCCAGGCTGA
>JAKBKR010000251.1 GCA_021832495.1 bacterium
GGCGCGGATGATGAAGGACCACCTGACGGGGGTGCTGAGCTACTTCGAGCACCGCATCACGAACGCGGTCGCGGAGGGGCTGAACTCGAAGATCGCTACGATCCAGAAGATGGCCTACGGGTTCCGGAACAAGGACCACTTCCGGACGGCGGTCCTGTTTCGGTGTGGGGGCCTTCAGCTACACCCAGTGACCCACCCGATTCCCGGATGAGCCAATTTCAGGAAGACTTTAGACCAGAATTGAGAGAAACCAAATCTTTAAGTTTTCGGAGCCTTTCGTGAAGCGCAGGATGGCACGCGGTTCAAGGGTGAGAATACACCTCCGCCTTCATCCCATAACCATAGCTGTAATCGGAGTGGCGGTGGCTCTGATTCTCGGGGGCTTTGGGCTTTGGTTTTTCACAAGTTCAACTGCCTTCTTCTTCCTCCTTGCGGGAGCTGGTGCTGCCCTGCTGGCAGAGGAACTCGTGGTAGGGAGTCGAGACCGGCGTGAACTTCTTCGTCTGCAAGAAATCGTGTTTCACCGAAAGTACAAGAATGCCGTCGAACTAGGGGGGGTACTTTATCGCCTCCTGCTTTCGTGTGCGGATAGCGATCCAACAAAGAGGGATCTTTGGACCTCCGTGGTTCTTGCGAACGCAGAATCCCTAGAAGTGTCGTGCGCCATTTCATTACGAATTTCTAGAATCGTAGACGCCGATTCGTACATGTCAGAGTGCCATGTTTATCAGCAGCTTTTACAGGCGGAGTCCGATCTGTTACCGATTGCCTTCGAAATCGGCCGTCGCGCCTACCCGGCGACCGCAGTCATAAGTCTGGCTTTGGAGGGGGGTATAGAGCCGACCTCCAAGACATTTCAGAACCTGATTGGCGACTTCCTCACCCCAGTAAAGCAACTCGTCGAGGCCCCTCCCTTGAAACCGATGAGTCCTCAGCGTCTCTTCACCCTCTATGATAAACTGAATGATTGGTGTAAGAACGACCAAAAGACGAAGACTGGCCTGCTCCTTTGCCAGGCGATTAGCTGGTACGTCAGTCGTAGCTGGGATACTGACGAAGAAACCGTGGCTGAACTCGTGCAGGCGATAGCTCCATCCAAGTTGTCGCAATCCCTCCGATCCGGCCGACTGGAAGAGGCGATTAGGAACCTCGAAGAGAGGTTTCCTCAGGATGTCGTACCTTTCCGCATATCTCCGAATCCAGCGCCGGCTGAATAGCCCCCGGGGCCGGCTCAGCAGCCCCCGTAATTCGACAGTGCTGGGGCGGCCCCGGCTCCATCGCCGCTCTCCCCTCTCCTCGCCTGGGGATTGACGGAACCAGGAAAGGCATGTTTAGAGACGCCCTCAAGGTGCGGTCTTAACTAGAATTCGGACCCCGGTGTTATAGGTTAAGTCATCCACCCTCGACAGAACCGTTCTCGGCTGAGATTCGGGTCGAGAGCTCTCGCCTCCAATCGCACCACGATCTCCGCCATCGGTCGAGGGTACCCACTGCCGTCCCAGACGGGTCAGGTCATGTTCAGCCGGTCGCCCGCTACCCGGGCGAAGGCCCGGGTCCAGACTTTTGAGAACCCACAAGCTGGGGGCATTCCTCATCCTGACCCTCACGGGCGACCTGATTGCCCTTACCAAGTAGAGGTCCCCGCCAACCCCGCCGTCTTCATCGACTGGAAACGCCGCCTCCTCGCGATAGGTTGCGCCGAAGCACTTCGGCCGGGGCTGCCGTGGCACGCGGTCACGCAGTGGAAGGTGGCCCTCCGTCAGCACGGGACTCTTCGAAGAGACGCGCTCGGTAGGCTGAAGCGCGCCTTGGTCGCGCCGCCTCCCGCTCAACCCACACACTAGATCGCGTCTGCCCCCGAGGGCGGGGCGGGCGGTGGGGGGAGATTGGGGGTATTAAAGGGCGAATCGGGCCGAGGGACTGGTACGACTTGTGAGCCTCCGTAATATAGCGCCCCATGGACCCTCGGGGGTAGTACCGATTCCCCGAAAATTGCACTACCCCACCTGAGCCGAAGGGCATATTGGGGAAAGGGGCTTGAGGGCGTGCCCCTGCCACTGAACGGGGCCGCACGAACCGGGAGGACTGCCCTTGAGAACTCTGGCCGAAACTCGGCACCTCAGCGACCTCGCCAAAGCGCTTTATCCCTGGCTTCCCGGCACGAACCATCCATACGGTAAGGCTTACACGTTTGCGGACGCGGCCGCAGAGGTTGGCATGCCCTCCGCTTGGCAGGGTGGCAGTAAGCTACCCGCGCTGCAACATCTCCTTGAAGTGGCCTACGACAAAGCAGAGCTGCGCTCTATCGTTATTGCGATTTTCCGAGAGGGAATCAAGTATAGGGCTCGAGGGAGTGATCCCGTCTCTCGGGAGGATGCTGTGGAACTTTCCGCCCTCACGCGAGCGCTCGGGCTCCTTGTCCCTGAAATCGAGGACCCCGGACTCATCGCAAATCTCCCCACGCGGGGAACGAATCCCCACTCGCACCGCCAGGGTGTGAGCAGGCCTGTAGTCCTCGATGCGGTCAGGTCGGGCTTCGAGAAAGTCAAGAGCAATCCCGATGCCCAGGCTCGGGGCTACGACTTCCAAGAGTTTCTCCAGGTGCTCTTCGCCGCCTACGATCTGGAGCCGCAAGGATCGTTTCGTGTCGTGGGGGAGGAAATAGACGGGTCATTCCTGCTCGACTCCGAAACGTATCTCCTCGAAGCCCGATGGAGGTCCAAGCCGACTGCGAAAGCCGACCTCGTAGTGTTCCACTCCAAGGTCACC
This sequence comes from bacterium, assembly GCA_021832495.1. Taxonomy (GTDB): domain Archaea; phylum Thermoplasmatota; class Thermoplasmata; order Lutacidiplasmatales; family UBA184; genus JAJYEA01. The sequence continues at coordinate 2,770 of JAKBKR010000251.1, forward strand.
TCGAAGAGCACGTTTTCAAGGGGAGTCTTCCTGTCGATGGGTCCGTTCCAGGTTGAGGCACTAGAAGAGATCAATCGGGGGAGGCCGCCGGCTTTCGTCATTGTTTCAAGGAAGGAACTGGAGAAGACGGTTATGGGGCTCGAGCGGTGGGACACGCTGCTGCGCCAAAAGGTGCGCCAGCTTGCAGAGCGGGGAAACCTCGCGGTGGACCAGTAGCGCCCCGGGACCATCGGCTCGGGCCGAGATGCGCCACATCGCTAGCTTGGATCCGTGCACGACAGCCCTGACTTCAGCAGGTGATAGTTCGTAGAGGTCGAAAACGGCTCTATCGATGGTGTCGTCAAGACCGTTGAGCTTTCAAGACGCGGTCTTCCTTTCATCCTCAGTCCGAGAGTTGCTGAGGACAAGACATGTCGCCCAGACCTCCCTCGCCAATTGTCCAATCCTGGTCGTCAGGTCTTGGTCGGTCCTGTCGGCCTTCTCCGGCACTCGAATCGGCAACCTTCGTAGTTCGGCGAGTGTCGTTTGTCGAAAGTCATCCTTCGTCGCAATTGAGGGGGTGTTTCGGTAGAGGTCGGACATCAGACGGCTGTTCAGTACACCCAAGAGATACTGGGGGTCGACCCGAGCGTCGGTGACCGTGAATGGATTGATGTCCTTCTTGAAGACCACTTCCCTGTCGAAGTAGGCGCACAGAAGCCTGTCATCACGACTTACGACTTGCCGGACCAGAATCTTGGGCCGGGCCTCATTTTGGGGTATCCGGACCGATGATCGGCGATGTCCACCTGCACGGTAGAAATCGGCTTGAATGAATACCGATATACTTGATCTTCTCTTAGGAGGGCGTAGGTTCTCTTTCTTAGGGCGGGCCCCTCGACCGAGTAGCGGCCCGCGGCCAGCCCTTGAGTCATGATCGTAATCTCGCCTAACGGAAGGGTGTTTGGAATCTCTGAAAGTCGGCATGGCAGGTCGCTCGCAAACCGGTCTAGTTCTACTGTGTCACTAAATCAGGAGTCCCGCCCGCACCAGACGCAAGGGTGCTCGGCCAGCCAATTGCGAGAGTAGCGAAGGCGGAACGTGGCGA
>JAKBKR010000006.1 GCA_021832495.1 bacterium
ACCGTCAACGTGCGGAGATACTGGCGCGGGTGGTGGTGTGGAACTTACTAGCGGTGGTCTACCACCGTGCATGAAGCGCCGGGGTGGATTTGCCGGGCACACTCTCCCTGAAAGCAAATGTTATAGGCAACTGAAGGAACAGGTTTAACCTTGAGTGTCCCAAAACCGAGGCCCATCCCCAACACTCGCCAACGACGATAGGCGGGGCATCCTTTTTCTCGAGGATGGCTCGTGCTTCATCGGCAAAGGGTTTGGCGCCTCGACCTCAGCCCCGGGCGAGGTGGTCTTTACTACCGGAATGGCGGGATACCCTGAGTCCCTCACGGATCCGTCGTACCGCGGTCAGACCCTGCTCTTCACGTACCCCCTGATCGGGAACTACGGGATCCCGTCGCCTCGTTCCCGGGACCCGTATGGATTGCCCATCGGGTTAGAGTCCCGGGAGGTCCAACCCCGAGCCGTGCTCGTTCGCTCACTGACCCAGCCGAGCCACTGGCGTTCCGCATTCTCACTGGACGAGTGGCTGAAAGAGCAGGGGGTCCCGGGGGTCTCCGGCATCGATACCCGCCGCCTAACGGGGATCCTGCGTTCGGGAGGAGTACAACGTGGGTTGGTGGCCGTCGGCCGGACGCTGCCATCGAAGGAAGAGCTAGGTCGACTGCTTTCCCGTGCCCCTCAGTACGGGGATGAGGACCTCGTGAAGGAAGTGGCGCCCCGAAGACCAACGTGGATACGCAGTGGGAAGCGGGGGGCTCCGGCCGTGGCGGTCCTCGACTGCGGATGTAAGGCGAGCATCCTGCGTTCGGTGCTGCGACGCGGGGTCGACATCCTGCGCCTTCCTCCGGGGTCCGATTTCCCGCAGCGGTGGGATGGACAGAAGATCCGCGGTTATCTGTTGGGCAACGGGCCGGGTGACCCAGCACGACTCCAGCCGGTGATCGAGGCGATCCAGGGACGGCCGAAGGGAATCCCCCTGCTCGGGATCTGCCTCGGGCATCAGCTCCTCGCTCTGGCCTCGGGTGCCCGGACGTTCAAGATGAAGTACGGGCACCGGGGGCAGAACAAGCCGGTCCTCTTCGGGGCCCCGGAGGAACGGGGGTACATCGTTTCAGAGAATCACGGTTTCGCGGTCGATCCGGCCTCCCTGAAGGGCATCGGGCTCGAGGCATGGGCCTTTGACCCCGATGATGGGACCCTGGAGGGCCTGCGCGGGGCGAGCGAGCACGCGTTCAGTGTCCAAGGACATCCCGAAGGCTCGCCGGGACCGAAGGAGGCCTCCTTCGTCTTTGATGAGTTCATCCGGAGGGTGAAGGCGGCATGAAGCGTGAGTTACCTCGGAAGGTCGCCGTCCTCGGCAGCGGTGCGCTGAAGATAGGGGAGGCCGGAGAATTCGACTACTCCGGAAGCCAATCGCTCTACGCCTTGACGGAAGAGAACATCCCGTATCTCGTGGTGAACCCGAACATTGCGACCCTCCAGACGGACACCCATCACGGTCGCTCGGTCTTCTTCGTCCCCGTGACGCCCGAGTTCGTCGAACCGATCCTGGAGAGCGAAGGTGTGGACGGGCTCTTCTTGTCGTTCGGAGGTCAGAGCGCGCTCAATTGCGGGGTGGTGCTCGACGATCGGGGCGTCCTCAAGCGGCTCGGGGTCCGCGTGCTAGGAACCCCAGTCGATGGGATCCGCGCCACGGAGGACCGGGCCCTCTTCTCCCAGCTCATGGACTCTTGCGGAGTTCCCGTCCTCAAGAGCCACGCCGTCCATTCCCTGGAGGAGGCTCGGTCGAAGGCAAAGGACCTGGGGCTCCCGCTCATCTCGAGGGTAGCCTATACGCTCGGCGGAAAGGGTGGAGGGATCGTCCGGAATTTGGATGAACTCGAGACCGTGGTCGGTCGCGGACTCCGGATAAGTCCGGTCCACCAGGTCCTGCTCGAGCGGTACGTGGGGCATTTCAAGCAGATCGAGTACGAGGTGATCCGGGACCGTCGGGGGGACTCCCTCACCGTGTGCAACATGGAGAACGTGCTTGGGATGCGCGTTCATACCGGAGACAACATCGTGGTGGCTCCCTCGCAAACCCTCAACGATACCGAGTTCCAGATGCTACGGGCGGCGGCGCTCCGGGCGGTCGCAGCCGCCGGCGTCGTAGGCGAGTGCAACATCCAGTTCGCCCTGGACCCTTCGAGCGAGGAATACTTCGCAATCGAGATCAATGCGCGACTCTCGCGCTCGAGTGCCTTGGCGAGCAAGGCCACCGGCTATCCCATCGCCTACGTGGCGGCCAAGTTGGCACTCGGGTACACGCTTTCCGAACTCAAGAACCGGGTGACGGGGCAGACGACCGCCCTCTTCGAACCGGCGCTCGACTACGTGGCGGTGAAACACCCCCGGTGGGACCTCGAGAAGTTCCCCAGGGCCGAACGTCGCCTGGGGCCGACGATGAAGTCCGTCGGGGAAGCGATGGGCCTGGGAGGGTCGTTCCGCGAAGCGCTCCTTAAGGCGCATCGGATGGTCAATCCCGCTTCCGACCTCCTCTTCGCTGGGAAGACCCGGGAGCGGGGCGATATCCTTGCCGACCTCCGGGAGCCCAAGCCGGATATCCTCCCCACCGTCATGGAGGCCCTCGCGGCGGGGATCCCCGCCGATACCATTTCCCGGGAGACATGGATCGACCCGTGGTTCGTGCGGGAGCTTGAGCTCGTACATCGGCTGTCTCGCAAGCTCGAGAAGACCCCGCTACCGAAAGTGTCGGTCGACCTCCTGCGTGAGGCAAAGAGGAGCGGGTTCTCGGATTCCGGGATCGGACTCCTCATGGGTCGGTCCGAAGAAGAGGTGCGCCGTCGACGGAAGGCCCTTGGAGTGACCCCTTCCATCCGCATGATCGACACCCTGGCCAACGAATGGCCCAGCCGCACGAATTACCTCTATCTCACGTACTGGGGCGAAGGGGACGATGTCGCACCGATGCCCCATGGCAGCCTGCTCGTCCTAGGGGCCGGGCCCTACCGGATCGGGAGCTCGGTCGAGTTCGACTGGTCCACGATGAACCTCGTGGAGGCGCTCCGCGAAGAAGGGGCAGGTCACGTCGCCGTGCTCAACTCGAATCCAGAGACCGTTTCGACGGATTATGATCGGTCGGACCGGTTGTACTTTGACGAGATCTCCCTCGAGCGCGTACGCGACATCATCGACAAGGAACGCTTCAAAGGGGTGGTCACCTCCGTGGGGAGCCAACTGGCGCAGAACCTCACCCCGGTCCTCGCCCGCCATGGGGTGCGTATCCTAGGAACCCCGAGCACGTCGATCGAGTCGGCCGAGGATCGGAATGCCTTCTCCCGCATTGTGGAGAAGGAAGGGATCCCCCAACCTCCCTGGCGCACCTTCACCCGTCTGGAGGAAGCCCGGACCTTCGCCCAAGGGGTGGGCTATCCGGTCCTGGTCCGGCCCTCGTTCGTTCTGAGCGGGAGGGCGATGCGGGTGATCCCGGGCGAACCCGACCTCGAGCGGTTCCTCCGGGAGGCCGCCGAGGTCTCTCAGGAGCATCCCGTCGTGCTCAGCAAGTTCATGGAGGGCGCGATGGAGATCGACCTCGATGCCGTCTCCGACGGGCATCGCACCCTCGTGATCGGGATCCTTGAGCATGTGGAGAACGCCGGGGTACACTCCGGGGATGCGATCATGGTGCTCCCGCCGCGGCTCACACCCCCCCATGTGCAGGAGAAGCTCGTGGACATCGCCCGGCGCCTGGCCCGACGGCTTCGAGTGCGGGGCCCCTTCAATCTTCAGTTCATCGTGCGGGGAGAGGAGGTGTTCGTCATCGAGATGAACCTGCGGGCTTCGCGGTCGCTTCCCTTCGCCACAAAGGCCTCGGGTTACCCCTTCCCCCGCGAGATGGCCCGGGCCATCCTCGGCCGGCCCATCCGCCGGGAAGGAGTGATACTCCCCCCCTTCGGCCGCTGGGGAGTGAAGGCACCCCAGTTCTCCTTCTTCCAAGTCGACCGCGCGGATCCCCTGCTCGGTGTGGAGATGCAGTCGACCGGGGAGGTGGCCTGCTTCGGGCTCACGTTCGCGGATGCCTTTGTCAAGGCGATGGTGGCCACGGGAGTCCGGGTGGTCCGGGAGGGAGGGGAAGCCTTCCTATCGGTGGGAGGCCCTGAACTCAAAGCGCGGATACTCCCCGCGGCCGTTGCCATGGAGCGCCTCGGCTTCAGGATATCGGCCACAGAGGACACGGCGGAATACCTGCGCGCGCATGGCGTTCGGAACGTCCGGGTGCTCTACAAGCTCATGGAGCCCGAGCGCAAGCCCAATCTCAGGGATGCCATCGAGCAGGGGGAGATCGACCTTGTGGTCAACGTGCCCTCATCCTTCACCCAAGAAAAGCTCGAACGCATGCTCGAGGATGACTACACCCTGCGACGGCTGGCGATCGAGATGGCGCTGCCTCTCTTCACCAGCGTGGAAACATTCCTCGCCTATGTGGAGGGCCTTTCCTGGCTCCGGGAGCACCCGGTGTCAACGGAGGCATTGGGCGTGGCCTCGCGGACCCGGTCGCTGAACCAACCGAGGAGCGTGGCCCTCCGGGCGAGTTCCACTCCCTCCCGGGAGAGGGCGGCGGACTTGACCGCCAACCCCGGGACCCCGGTATCAAACGAGAAGGCGTAGGACACGTCCATCAGCGTCAGCCCCTCGGGCGGGGCGAGGGGCACGCTCAGGTGCTTCTGACCCGCAAGCGCAAGTAAAAGCGTCTCCCGGGTGAGCTTTCCCGAACTCGCCTGGATCGCTGCGCCCACGATCTTGCGCACCTGCCCCCAAAGAAAGGACGGAGCTTCCACATCGATCTGGGCGAACGCCCCCACGATGGATACGTCAATGCGGCTGACCTCCCGTACCGTGTCCCGCGGGGGGTGGTCCTTCCGGGAAAACGATGTGAAGTCATGCCGCCCCTCGAACAGTTTGAGCACGCGCTTCAACTCGATCATCCTCAAACCGGCCGAAGGCAACAGATACCGGTACCGCCGGCTTCGGGCCCGGACCGGATCGAAATCCAAGGGGACCGGAGCGAATCCGAGGCAGAATATCCGGGGGTCCAGGGAATTGAGCACCCCGGCGAGCGCTCGACCCCCCGGGCGGGAACAGTCCAGAGCGATCACGTTGCCCAAGGCATGCACCCCCCGGTCCGTGCGACTAGCGAACCGTATGCGCCCATCGGCGGGAAGGAGCCCCCGTTCCTTGAGCCCATCGAGGAGCAGCCCCTCAACGGTGGGTTTCCCCGGTTGCCGAGCGACCCCGAACAGCCCGTCACCCAGGTAACCGATGCGGAAGGCCCAACGGACGGTCCCGGAAGGTACCTTTTCCATAAGGGACGGAAAGGACGGTAGGGTTAAGGGTCCTGGGGTGCGGTCCATCCGTGAACCGGAAGAACCCATACGCCCCTCCGGATGTGAACCACCCGTTGCGCAGGCTTCGGGAAGGAGATTGCCGAAGGAAAGATCAGATCGGCAGCTTGGTCACGGTGTATTCCGGGACCATCGTCGAGGTATCCTCAACTCCGTTTACCTTGGCCACCTTGTCGATGATGAAATCGAGCACGTGGCGCTTTCCGGCTTTTTCCCGTGGAGGGAATTCCATCATGACCAATAGGTCCCAATCCCCTGTGATCAAATGGATCTCCTTGACCTCCTTGAACTCGAGGAGGGCCTTGCGGACACGCTCGATGTCGTTCGTCTTGACCTTAAGATAGCTGAAGGAACGCTGGTACGTCGGCTCCGCGGGCATCGCGGCCGAGAGCTGCTCGATGGTGAAGGCCTCGGGACCCTCCAGCCGGATCGGTGAACCCGGCACGAGGAGCACGGGATACCGGTCGACACCGCGCAGGTGCTGCTCGAGCATCTGGGAAAGAGGGTTGGACCGGCCAAGGTCCGATAGCTTGAGGGAGTACCCACGCTTGGACGCCACCTCTTCCACGAGGGCCACCACGCGGGCTTGCTCGTCGGAGAGCATGAATTCGACTTGGGCATCCCCGGTGCCAGCTCCGGAGAAGTTGGGGGAAGCGGTTGCCACCCCCGCCGTGTCAGCGGGGGTGGCCATCTGACCGCTCTGCGGACGATAGAACGACGTCACCACCTTCCGGCTCTTCACATAGAGGTGGACTTCCGGAGGAGGGGCTGTCTCGCTCATCGTCGTGGAACGATCCGATGGGGACGGGTCTTGGGAACCGGTCGCCTAGAAGCGCCGGGGCCGGTCACGGCCGCGGTCGTCTCCGCCCCGGCCATAGCCACCGCCACCGCCGCCGCCGAAGTTCCGGCGCTCGGACATGAACTCTTGCTGGCTCATGTCAACGCTCGAGTTCACGGTGTCGATGGGGTTGGGCGAGGGGTTCATGTTCCCGTAGCGGCCAACGTTCAGGCGCATGTGGCCCCGGACGAGGCTTACGTAGCCATTGTCGACCAGGATGATGTCATCCTTCTTGATCTTGCCGATCTGTTCATTCCAGAGCGACAGCGTCACGACGGCGCTGTCGTCCCCGATGACGGCCTCGGCGACCTTCTTGGATTCCCCGAATCGGCCCATGACCTCCTTCGGTTCCCCCACGTTGACCACCTTGGCGTGGATGTTCACTTGTTTCGAGCTCGGCGTTAGGTCCTTGATCTTAGTCAGCGGTTTGTCTTCGGTCATCTCTGTTTCCTCTCTTTTTTCCTCTTGGCTTCTTTCGTTTCGTTCGCGCTATTCCGATGCGTCGTTTGACAATCCAGCTTCGGCCCGCAGGTAAAAGTGCAAAAACACCCGTCCTTCTGGCGAAACCAATCTCGTCGTTCTCCGTCTCGTCTTAGCGAGCGAGCATACTACTGGGAGGATATATGAAGTTTGCCTTGGTTTCGAGTAGGGTGCGGAGGGCCGAACTCGAGGGTGTGGTGGACCCTACGGACCAGGTTTCGGGCCGGGATAGCCTAGGTCTTTTGCAAAGTCACGACAGGTCCGGCTTAATTGGTGGATGGGTTCCCCGGTCAGGAACATGGGAGATAGGGAGGATCGGATGTGTCACGCCGGAGCCCTGGACAACCCGGTCCGTCGACGGTGGGCTCCAGCGGAACGTGAAGTTCGCATCCTTGGACCCCGACCGGGCGACGTGGTGGCAGACCTCGGAACCGGAGTGGGGTTCGTGCTCCCCGAACTCCTCAAGGCAGTCGGTGCGCAAGGGAGGGTCTATGCCGCGGACATCGATGCGGAAAACCTCACTATTGCCCGGGACCGGGTTCATGGCGATCCCCGGGTCACCTTCATCGAAGGGTCCGCAGCGGCCGTACCGGGAATCCCCGACGCCTCGGTCGACAGGGTCCTGCTCAATTTGGTGCTGTGTTGCGCGGTCGACAAGAAAGGCGTGCTGCACGAATCCTGGAGGATCCTCAAGCCCGGAGGGGTCCTGCTCGCGACCTACCCCCTCCCCCTCCGTCTACGCCGCCGTTCGCTCGCCGTGACAAAGCCCGCGTGGGATGAACTGGTGAGAGCATTGCCCTGGGTAGTGCTGCCGGTGCAGAGCCGTTGGTGGTTCCGGAGGCGCATGCTACGACGACCACTGGCAGCGACGGGGATGAACCCGCCCCCTAAGGTCAGGGCTTCCGGCCCCGGAGCTCTCGAGCAAGGGCATCTCCCTGGGCCGTCAAGCGGTACGATTTGAGCCTCCGAAGCTCGCCGCGCACATGCGATACCGAGGAGAGTACGATTCCGTTCTCCTCTAGCCGGCGGAGAACGTTCGTGAGAACGTTCTGTTTCACTCCTAGGGCTCGCGCGATCCCCCCCTGCGTGATCTCAGGCGGGGTGAGTTCGCTCGGGTTCACGAACCCCTGTTGGGAGAGGTGCACGACCACACGATGGGAAAGGGTGACGGCAGGTACAGCCGGAGGGGACGCGTCGGTGGCAGTTTCCGTGGGATCGGGCGGCGTTGGCCCATTCCCAACGGAGGGTACCTTACCCGATTCGGCTTCTTCCGAATGGGGAGCCTCCGGGGCGAGCAGTGCGGGTTGTGAACGCTCGGGTGGGTCCGATCCTCTTCGACGGAGGAGGAAGAGGGCACCCAAGGCGACCAAAAACCCCCCGGTGAATCCGGCGGCGGCCCACACCCAGGGGGATGCGGGGTTGCTCGAGGCGCCCACCTGCAGGCTATCGACGCTCACATTCATCTCGGCCGTGGCTTGCGTCCCCGATGAATCCTCCACGGTGACGGTGGCGTGGTAATCCCCAGGGGAGGTGTACTCATGGGCCACCACCGCTCCCGAGCCTGTTCCACCGTCCCCGAAATGCCACTCGAAATACGTGTACGTTCCGGTCCCACCAGATGCGGAGACATTGTAAACCACGGTCAAGGGAGCGTATCCTGAGGTTGGTGTGGCGGACACCGATAGAACAATGGGCGCATGCCCGACCATGATGGTCACGGGACCCCCCAGGGAGGATGCGCTTCCTTCCCAGACTTCCACGATGGCTGTGTACCTTCCCGGGGCCACATACTCATGGGTCGGGCTGGCATTCTCCGGGGTGGCTGAGCCGTTGTAGTAATCACCGTCCCCGAAACTCCAGTTGTACCGGGTCGGGGTTCCCGAGAGTACGGTGGCGGAGAAGGACACGAACAACGGGGCATTTCCCGTGGATGGAGTGGCCGATATCGACACGGAAAATGCGGAATGGATCGGCGAGGCTCCACCGATGCCCCCGGATGAAAAGACTACCGCAAGGACAAGGAGCGGCAGGGATGCTCGACCAATTCGTGCCACGAAACCCGACCTACCAGTCCTCGAGATTCCTTGTGGGCATATCACCTCTCGTAGCGGACCCGGGGGCCGTTCCGGTGTCCGCCTCGCCGGACGCTCGTCGGTGGCGTGCCATGGGGACGCTCTACGAGAGGAGTTTTCTTGTGGCCCTTGCGCGCCATCGGGCCAAGAGATAGTACCCTACGAGGACCGCCCCGACACCTCCCGCGCCGGCGCCCAGCAGGTACTCGCTGTCAAGGGACGTGTTCCCGGACATTTGCGTCCCGGAACTCGTGACGAGGATGTTCCCAAAGACCTCAGTACCCTGTCCCTGGCCCGAGGTGGCGTTCAACACGACCCGGAAAGTGCCCGGGTCCTGGTAGACATGGTGGATGATTTCCCCTGGAACCAGTCCGTGGGCGATCGCGCCATCCCCGAAGGCAAGCGTCAACAGGTACGGCGAGAGCCCACCTGACACCTTGCCGATCGTGAACGTGACGTTCAGCGGTGCGCTTCCCCGTACTGGGGTGACATTCAGCCCGACGGACATGGTTCTTGACCCGAGATCGAGGGGGATACGCTGCGATGTGACCGAGCCGGCAGCGTCCACCACATAGGCGGTAACGGTGTAGAACCCCGCGAGGGGGTAGTATACTTGGAAATTCGTGGGGGCACCGGACCAGGGGGCAAGCCCGAGCGTCTGGTTCCCGTTTCCCGTGGACAGTTTCAAGCTGTAGTAGGGAGTTCCACCAGTTGCCTGTACCTGGATCGAAACGTTGAGCGGAGCGATCCCGGGGTCGGGCAGAATGTTCAGGGTGACCGCCAACGGGGCGTTCGTGGAATTGTTCCCGACTTGCACGTTCACAGACGAGACAACGCTGGCTCGGCTAGAGTCCGTCACCACGACGGAGGCCGTGTAATCCCCCGGCAAGGCGTACGTGTGATCGATCGGGGCGCCCGAGCCATTACCACCATCCCCGAAGGTCCAAGCAATGACGTAAGGTGGCATACCTCCGGTCACATTCGCCCAGAACTCCACCGTGAGCGGGGCGCTCCCGGAAAGGGGGCGCGAACTCGCTTTGACCGCCAGGGAGCTCGAGTTGCTCTGCACCGTGACATTCACACATTGGGTCACGGAGTGATTGAGGGAGTCGTAGGCATTCCCGCAAGCGGTGAATGTCCCAACCCCCGGGTACGTGTGGTTGACCATGAGCCCATACCCCCATGTGCCATCACCGAAATTCCAGTTGACACCATACGGCGGGGAGCCGCCCGAGATGCCCGCAACGAAGGTCACAGAGAGGGGAGCAGGTCCCGTGGGAACGGAAGGTGAGGTCTTGATCGTAAGGCTAAGGTTCGACGTCCCGTTGGTCCCATTGCCGTTCCCGTTGGACATGGCGATTACCTGAACACACTGCGGAGTCGAAGCCTGCCCCGTGGAGGCCATGGCCGTCCCGCATGCCCGGTAGGTACCCGCCGAAAGATAGACTTCGCTCACGGAGGCATTGGTCCCGTTGACGGACCGATTGTCCCCGAAGCTCCAGTCGAAGTCGTACGGCGGGGCTCCGCCGGAGACGGTTCCCTCGAACTGGACCTTGAGGGGCACGAGGCCGCTCGGCGGTGATGGAGTGGTCGAAACGCGTAAGGAAAGGGACGAATTGTTGGTCCCGTTCCCTCCTCCGCCCATCCCCGACACCCGAACCGACACACATTGGGTTGCCGAGGCGTTCTTCTGGTCGTACCCGTAAGCACATGCGGCATACCTTCCGCTCGTCGAGTATGTGTGGGACACATTCAGACCCTGGCCCCAGAGAGAACCGTCCCCGAAATTCCAATTGGCCCCATAGGGGGGGGCTCCACCCGATAGCGTGGCATGGAAGGCCACGGTCAGCGGAGCCGATCCATTTGCGGGAATGGGCGTCGTGGTGACGACGATACTGAGCCCGTTGGTGCCATTTGTGCGATTTGCGTCCGCCGGGGTTGCAGGACCCACGGTCGGACCCTGTACCGGGAAGGCCGTTCCGGATCCCGAGGCGGTGGCCGACCCGAAGAAGAGCAGGGCCGACGTCACCATTGCCCCTGCCACTAACAAGCTGACCAATGAAAGATAGGCCAACTCGCGTCTTCTACTTGATTGGGCGGGACCATAAGCCGTTGCGGTGAACGGTATGGCGGTGCTCGTTCTGACTTGTACCAGGATTTCCCTGGAAGGGCCCTCCCGGGCCCGCTCCTCGGTTTGCGTCATCGCCTTTCCATAGGGACACCCAAGTTCAAATACCATCGGTGAAGATACGACACGTATCCGTGTCGTCCCACGGATTCCGAGGCGTATTCAGGTTCCGGAAATCACCCGTACCTTCATAATCTGACCCGGCGTGTTTTGTGGAGATGACGAACGAGGCGAACTCCCGGCAGCCCGGGATCTTCCGAAGGATATTCGGCGGCTTACACCCCGTGCCGCACCCCGCCGAGCCTTCCTCGGCAGGATCCCAGGCACCCGTACACCCAGATCAACCCCGGCATGTTGAGCGGCGTCGGCCCTCGAACCTGACCACCCTCAACTTCGAGCGCTTCCTCCAAGAGAATCCCCGTGTAGTGGTCGATTTCTGGGCCAGTTGGTGCCGGCCGTGCAAGGTGATCTCCCCGATGCTCGAGGCGGCGGCCAAGGACATCCCGGGGGGATTGGAAGTGGGGAAGGTCAACATCGAACACGAACCTTCCCTTGCGCGCAAATGGGAGGTCAAGAGCATTCCGACGCTGGTCGTCTTTTGTCACCAGAAGCCGGTCGGCCGAATCGTAGGTGTTTCGGCCCCCGGAGCGCTCCGGAACAAGCTGGACCATGCCCTGCGGCATTGCGAAGGCTGAAGTTCGAGGAAGGTCCTTCGTATCGCTCCAAGTTCAATCGGGAGCAGGCGTGGCCCGATCGACCAGGGAAGCCTCGTCGATCACCAGGGTGGCCTGTGACCCTGAGCGGTAGATATGGCTACTCCGAATCTCCACCCTAGCGCCGAAGAACGGGGCGTCCATGACGAGGGTCTCGTACTCCCCGCCTTCCCCTGAGACGTTGAAGGCCCGGACGGACTTCGAGAGGTCGGCCAGCTTTCGGATAAGGTCATCATCGATCCTCCGACCGAGGAGGTCCTCCGTGAGCGGTTCGCTGGCGACCGAGATGATACGGGCCTCCATCCCCACCGCGCAGATCTCCCGGAGTACCTCCTCCTGAGAGGCCCTCCAGAGCGGTGCGAAGACTTGGAGCCCACTAAGAGATGCGGCGAGCCAAACTCGCGACCACTGGTACGAGGATTGTATCGCCCCGACCACGACGCCGTCAAGCCCCCGGTCCTTGACCCCGGAAAGAGCCTCGGCCAGGGACGTGAGTTCGGCGGCCTCCCCTGCCCCGTGGATTTCCCCCCGGACGTAACGCTTGCCCCAGGCTCGCGCAAGGAGCGGGACGAGGGACAGGTTCGGGGTATGGAAGAGCATCGAGTCGGAGTCGGCAGGATGCAGGGTGAGGAGTTCCTCGATCGGCCACCCGTGGCTCTCGCAGAGATAAGCCGAGAAGATGGAGTCCTTCCCCCCCGATACAAGGGCAGAGAGCCTCAACTACGCCCCGGGGGTCGAAGCGAGGCGATCCCGCCATTCCCGGTACAACCGCATCAGGTCGAGGCGGGCTTCCACCCGCCCCTCCGAACGGATCACGCCCACATTACGGGTGACCTGACCGAGGCGGGTCCAAGGAAGGTCCCCGAGCATCTCCTCCACTGCGCCACACCGCGAAGGGGGCACCTCGAACAACCACCGGGAGCCCCCTTCCGACACAAGCCCTCGCCACGGTGGGATCGCTTCCAGCTCTGGAAGCGTCACGTCAAACCCGAGCGACCGCCCGAAGGCCATCTCGCAGAGCGCGACCCCGATCCCACCTTCGGATACATCGTGACAACTCTCAACCCATCTCCTTTCACCCAGGCCTAGCAAGACCTCCCCCAAGCGCCGCGTCGCGGCGGGATCGATGTCAGGCACGGATGTTTCAGGGAGGGAAAAGGTACGAGCGTAGAGGGATCCCCCCATGTGGGGAGAGGTCTCCCCCAAGAGGTAGATGACATTGCCCGGTCGCTTGAACGGTGTCGTTACCACCCGTTCCACGTCCGGGTGGATCCCCACCGCAAGGACCACAGGGGTAGGGGGGATCTCGTATCCGAACCCTCCATTGTAAAAGCTCACGTTCCCGGAGGGAATGGCCAATCCCAGTGCGCGGGCTGCGGACGCCAGCCCTTCTAGGGAGGCATCGAAGTCTCCCAGCACTTCGGGATCCTCCGGATTCCCGAAGTTCAGGCAGTCGGTCAGCGCGTCGGGCCGGGCTCCGGAGGCAAAGAGGTTCTGTGCCGCCTCCACGACCGCGGCCTTTCCTCCAGTCTCGGGATCGAGGGCACCGATGAATGGCGCCGACCCTGTGGCGATGGCCAAACCCTTCTTGAGATCGGGATGGATCCGCAGCACCGCGGCATCGGAATGGGTCGGGGTCCGGGCATGCCCCGAGAGCGGGCCCACCTCCGTGTTCCCCTGAACCTCGTGGTCGTAGAGGCGGACGACCGGCTCCCGGCTCGCTCCCTGCGAAGTTCCCAGTAAGGCCGAGAGCACCTCCTCCCAGCTCCCCTTGGGCCCCAGCAGGGCCCCGCTCATCTTGGATCGCGGCCGAGATCGCACCGGGCGGTCCAAGAGCTCCGGTTCCACCCGGAATCCGACCTCCAACCGTCCCACGAGACGCCCCTCATAGTAGAGGGACTCGTAGGGGGGCGGGGTGACCTCACCGATCACGGAGAAGGGAACCCCATGGAGTCGGAATATGGTCTCCAACCGCCTCAAGTGCGCCGGTCCGACGGAGAGCAGCATCCGCTCTTGGCTTTCGGATATCCAGATCTCCCAGGGCTCGAGCCCGCTCTCCCGCAAGGGGACCCGGTCCAGATGGATCTCGCTCCCGAACCCGCCGGCATGCACGAGCTCCCCGGAAGACGTTGCGAGACCCCCACCTCCCAAGTCCTTGAGCCCCGAGATGAGCCCCTGCTCCACCGACTCGAGCACGGCATGGATCAAAGGTTCCTTCATGATGGGGTTGCCGAGCTGCACGGCCGGCCGGGACTCCTTCTCGCTCTTTCCCGTAAGTTCCTTTGAGGCGAAGGATACGCCCCCGATCCCATCCCGGCCGGTGAGCCCGCCCACCAGTACCAGCTTCTCTCCCACGTGCCGTGCCCGATTGGGGAGGAGATTCTTGCGTCGAAGCACCCCCACACAACCCACGTTCACCAGCGGATTGTAAGTATAGGCCTCATCGAAAGTGAGCGAGCCGCTCACGGTGGGAACCCCCACGCGGTTCCCATAATCCGCGATCCCCGAAACGACGTACCGGAACAGGTAGCCCGGGTGTTTCACCCCGGTGGGCAGTGAAGTGGACTCCCGGTGGAGAGGCCCGAAGAACAACGGGTCGGCCAGGGCGACGGGTTTCGCCCCCATGGCCAAGACATCCCGAAGGATGCCGCCGATGCCCGTGGCCGCCCCTCCGTACGGTTCGATCGCACTGGGGTGATTGTGAG
This sequence comes from bacterium, assembly GCA_021832495.1. GTDB lineage: Archaea > Thermoplasmatota > Thermoplasmata > Lutacidiplasmatales > UBA184 > JAJYEA01. The sequence goes on from JAKBKR010000006.1 coordinate 14,336, forward strand.
ACTCGATCCGTAGAGCATACGCCCACTCGCTATCGATCGGCATCACTCCGGCAACGCCGCTTGCAAGGTCCCGGGTGTTGTCCGGAAGGTCGATCACATATCGTTTAAGGAACGGTTTCGAAGTCTTGTACGAACAGTGCTCGCTCCAAGATTGGGCGATACCAGAGATCTCCACCCGAGTGGGGTCCCGTCCCTCCCGGACAAAGTAAGAGCGCAACCGCTTGGTCTCTTCGCCAGAGAACCCCAATTGGTACGACCGCAGGACCGTGTCGACCTCCCCTGGAGGTATTCGGGCGATAGGAATGGTGGGCCCCGAGGGGACGTTCCGGGACGTTGGGGACATCTTCAGCGGAGCTCGCGAATGGAGACCTGATGGATCACAGGATTGGCGAGGAGTCGCTCCACGCTCTCCGAGGCCAGGCGGAGGGCTTCCTTCGAATTACCACTGGATATCTCGAGCTCGTAGATCTTGGCGACCCGCACTCCGGAGATCCCCCGGATCCCAAGCATCTCAAGAGCCCGGGCCGTGGACGCTGCCTCGGCGTCCATGACCCCCGGTTTGAGCTCCACGCGTACCTCGACCGTTCTCCTTTGCGACCTTCCCGACTTGGCCATCGCGCAGGGTCGAACTGGGGGGGGTGTATTACGCTTTCTAACGTTCCCCTAACGTTCCCGGTGGATATCGTCTAGGAACGTCCGGAGGAAGAGCGCCGCCCGATCGGGATCGCCTTCCCGGAGCAAGAGGAAACCCCGACACAGCTGAGCGAGGTGGAAACGCTGACGCTCATCGATAGGAGAGTCCATGCTGTCCGACCGGCCTGCCACCGCGCCTCCGGGGGTTATATGGTCCTAGCCCGAAATTAACGTTCACCCGGACATGTTCGGTTAGCATACCATGTCTGCACAAAACGTGCGACGCTTTCCACTTTTCCTGGGTGGCGCCAAGGGGAAGGGGTCATCCGCGATTGCAAGTGAACCAAGAACGGTCGTTCCTCCACGGGACTTCCCTCGCTCGGGCTTGGCGTTCCCGATACCATTTTAGCCTCGGTGCGGTGGGGCCCCCCAAAGGGCGCGTGGTCTAGCGGTTATGACGTCTCCCTGACACGGAGGAGGTCCCCAGTTCAAATCTGGGCGCGCCCACCATCAACACAGTTTGAATCTGTCCGTGCCCTATATAATTTCATGGCCAAGAAGCTCAAGTCCGGCTCCCCGCCCAGGTTCAAGATACTATAGGACCCGGAGGTCCAGCGCTGGTACAACAATGTGGCACAGAGGTCCCAGATGACTACCGACGTCTTCGTCCGCCGCCTGGGCGCCGTCTGCGACCGCCTCGACATGACCCCCGCCAAGTTCCTCTAGCTCAGCGACACCGAGCTCTACAACATGCTCCTCGACTTCGTCACGGCCGGCAGAAGGAGGGGTTCGCCGGGACGTACATCGGCCACTCCATGGTGGTCGTCAGGTCACCCGGAAGTTCAAGATCCGGGGGCGTACGCCAACCCGACCATCGCCGACGAACGGGTCCCGTCCCAGGATGAACTGCGCCGTGGTCTTCCTTGCTGCGACGGCCCCGGAGCGCCTGTGCGCTTCCTTGATGACGCACTCTGCCGTCCGCCCTGAGGTCTTGGGGAACCATCTCGGAAACGATGGACTTCGGGTGAAGGACTTCCCGGATCTCAAGATAGACGGGAACCACGTAGAGTTTGAACGGATCCCAACGATGGTGGTCGTCCGGGCAGAATCCTCCAAGGCAGGCCATCGACACCTCACTTTCCCGGGTGAGGAGGGGTGTCTCTACCTGTAGAAATACCTGGGGTAACGCCTCGTTGAGGGACCAAAGGCGAGCGGATACAATCGGTTGATAGATGGTGCCGCTCCGAGAGACATCATCCCCTCGGTCGTCACGGTATACGAGGTCTACAAGAAGCTCAAACCCATACGTGGCGAAGCCATCGCCCTATCGGCAGTGGTTCCACTTCGATCGACACGACTCATCCCGATCGATGACCAGTTGGCACTCGAAGCGGCGGACTACCGTCTGTCCATCGGCTTGCATCTCTCAGATGCACTGATCTAGGCCATGGCTCGGCGGTACGAGGCAGTGCTCCACACAAGTGATCCTGACCTGAAGAGCGCTCCTGGGGTCGTTTTTCACTGAACTCCCCGTGCGAAAAGCACCCCTAGATCCGGAAGTCCTCGATCGAACAGCCTCATTGATCAAAGATCGGGGAGTGATTTTGTGGTCGTTACCTGGGGTCCTTGGGATCCGAAGGGGGACGACCCAAGGGGAAGACGAGGTACGGGAACAGTGCCTTCGGACCAGTGTCCGTCTACCGGGGTGGAGGGGGGAATGGCGGGGAAGAACCGGGAGCGGGGGGAGGAAGTTGGGACGGCGGCGGAATGAGGCCGGGCGGTGGAGGGACGGTAGAAGACGAGACGGGGGCACTGGAAGTCGGTGGCGGGGGAACCGCTCCCGGGGACTTCTTCCGGCGCATCAGCACAAGGGCGATGACCGCCACTACGGCCACGGCGCCTACGAGGGCTACGAGGAGGAGATCGAACTCCGAGAAACCCGAGGGTGTACCCGTCCCATTGTTCGGGGGGGATGACTTCGCCGAGACCGTGACGTGCGAGGCTCCCTTCTGGGTGACCCCAGCCAGGTCGGCCGTCACCGTCACCGTGACGGCACCGGTGGTGGAGCCGGGGATGAAGGTCACTGTGGCACCGGTCGAGGAATTCAACCCTCCGAGGGAGTTGTTCAGGCTCCAAGCGTAGGAGATTCCACTGGCTGGGCAGGGGGAGGGAGAACACGTGGCGCTCGCCGCCAGGACCTGGGAGCTTCCTTCCAACACGGTGACCGAAGTGGGACTCACCGAGACCGCGGTCAACGTCGGCGTGCTGCTCGAAGTGATGTTCACCATAGCCGGTCCACCCTGCTTCGTGACGGTACCGAGCGTCGCATTCACGAAGAATGTCTCCGTGCCCGGCGAATTGCCCGCGGTGAACGTCACTGTGCTTGCAGTCAACGAGTTGAGGGTCCCCAGGGAGGGGTTGGTCATCGACCACAGGTAGGTCACGCCGGTGGGACAACTGCCCCCGGAGCAGGTAGGGGTCGCCGTCAGGGTCGCCGTTCCCTTGACCGGCACCGACGGGGCGGATGAGCCTATGGAGACCGAGGAAAGCACGGCGCCCGTAGACGATGTGAGGGTCACGGACGCCTTGGACGTGAAGTGCGCCCCGTTGAGGGATGCGATCACTGAGAGGGTGACCAGGCCCGGGACGTTTCCGGCGGTAAAGTTGGTGGTCGCGGCATTGACCGGGTTGACACTTCCGAGAGAGTTGTTGACCGTCCAGGCGTAGACGATCCCAGAGGATGGGCAGGACCCTCCCGAACAGGATGGCGTGGCAGTGAACTGGTGGGACTGACCCGTTGAAAGGGAGAGGGATGCGGGGGTGACCGCCACCCCGGTTAGAGTCGCTACCGTCGTGTTGATCGAGATTGGAACTGGGGACGCGGCCCGTGTGACTCCATTCAGTGTGCCATTGACGTAAAGCGTCTCATTCCCCGGAGCAGATCCGGCGGTGAAGCGGACGGAGGCCCCAATCGTTGTGTTCAGGGACCCCAGCCCGTTGGCCAGCGACCATACGAAAGACGTGCCCGAAGGGCAGGTCCCCCCAGTACATGTAGGGGTCGCGTTGAAGATGGCGCTTGAAAGCACCCGGATCGTGTCTGCAGAAGGATTGACGCTGACCGACGCGAGGGGAGGCAGGGACGAAATGGTGATCGTGGCTGCGGAACTCTGCCGGGTCACTCCGTTCAGGGTGGCATTGACGTAGACCTGTTCGGTCCCGGGCGTGCCTCCTGCGGTGAAAGTGACGGTCGGTCCCGTGGAGGAGTTCAGCACGCCAAGGCTCGGGGTGAAGGTCCAGATGTACCGAGTACCGGAGGAGCAAGGACCCCCGAAGCAGGATGGCGTAGCCGTAAGGTTCACGGAATTCCCGCTAGAAACCCCGGAGGTGGCCGGAGAGATATTGACAGAAGCAAGCAACGAGGGAGGGGCGATCACCGATATCGAATCTGAAACCTCATCGGTAACGTAGATGAAGCCGGTCAATGGATCGTACGACACCCCCACTGGGCCGCGCGCGACCGAGATGGAACCAACCAAGGTGTTAGTGGCCGAGTCCACCACCGAAACGTTATTCGTTTGGGAATTCGTGATGTAAAGATATCCGTTCGCGGTGTCGAGGTCGATCGCGGCAGGGTATCCTCCCGTGCCCATCGTCGCCACCACCGTCTTCGTGGTGGTGTTGACGACGCTCAACCGATCAAGATTCGTCATGACAGTGTAGAGGAGGCCGTTCTGTGAGTCGTAGAACGGCACGGTGCAGGACCCTCCGATCGGGATCAGTGCCACCACCGAATTGGATGTGGTGTCGACAACAGTGAGATTGTTATCGCCGTTGTCGCAGGCATACAATAGTTGATTGGACGGATCGTAAGCAATCCCGCCAAGGCCCCACTTGTTCCCAGTGGATATGGTCGACACATAGGAATTCGTGACCGCATCAAGAACGGTAATGTTCCCATATTTGCCGTCGTTTGAGACATAAAGGTAGCCGTTGGCTGGATCATAGGCACCCCCCTCGGGCAAAGGGACGTTGGGAATATTGGCGATGACCTGATTGGATGTACCGCTGATGACCGTCATGTTACCGGCCCCATAGAGAGAGACGAAAACGTTTCCGTTGCTGACATCCGGGACCTGGACCTGGGTGGTGGTGGCGAGATATCCCACCCGAGGAGTTGCCACGATGTGATGGGAGGACATATTGACAGCGTAATCCTCATCGCTTGAAACATCGAGCGCGTAAAAGAGTCCGTTGTGAGGATTGTAGGTTATGAGTCCAGGCCAGGCGGCCAGTGAAACCACTGAGAGGACCGTTCGCGTGGTCTCATCGATGAGGCTCATGTTCCCCCCATACGCATTCGGTACGTACACGATGCCCGTGCTGTTATCATAGGCCATGGCCTCAGGGAACTGGTTCACAGGAAGCGTGACCGTTCCCAAGACCGACCCGGTCCCAGAAGTTCGGATCTCCGTGATGTTGTGGCCGTTCATGTTGCCTGCGTCTACGATCCCATCCACAGGATCGTCCACCAGGTTTTCGGGGCTGGGACCCGTTGCGATGGAGTTCACGACCGAGTTTGAGGTCCCGCTGATCACCGAGACGTTACTGTTGCCGAAGTTCGCTACAAAGACGTTCCCGCTCGAAGGGTCGTACGCGACGCCATACGGGTCCGTTCCCACATGGATCGTCTTCACAACGCTCCCGAGGGCCACATTGATGACGGTGACGTTGGCTGCAGTCGTATCCGCAACATAGAGGTCGCCATTGGCGGGATCGAAGGCGCAACCGTAAGGATAGGAACCCGTGCCGATCGTGGCTCCCGTGGTATCCGTCGCGGTATCGATTGCCGTCACGGCATTGGCTCCGCTCTCGGCCACGTACATGTTCCCATTCGTCGGGTCAAAAGCGATGGCGGAAGGCTTCGAGCCGACCAGGATCGAGGCGATAGCCCTGTTGGTACTGGTATCAATCACTGTCACCGTATTGTCCCCGTTATTGACAACATAGACCCGCCCATCTTGGCTATCGTAGGCGATGGCAATGGGAGCGTTGCCCACTGGGATCTCCGATTGCATCTGATTACTCGTCGTGTTCCAGACCGTGACGTTCCCCTTGCCGGTCGTTTGTTCCGTCACATAGAGAAATCGGTTCGCGCTGTCGTAGACGGCTGCAAAGGGGTCCTGGGCAGATCCGGCAGCGAAGTTTCCGGGGAGGAGGCTCTGGTTCCCAAGGACAAAGGTGTCAGCGACCGAACCGGGGGATGCATGGGGCATCGAAGGCTGGGGCACCCGCACGGGAGAGGGGGCAAAATCCATCGTGGCCTGGGGAGCCGGGGAAGGGCGAGAGGCGTGGGAAGGTTCCGCGATCGCACCCCAAGGGATCGATGAAACGACCATCACCACGGCAAGGACCAGGATCCCAACAGAGAAGAACGGGGGAGATTGCCGTTTGATTGCATTCGACGAAAGGGACGCGTGGCCTCTCCGATGCGCCAGTTTCATACCGGAGATTGCAGAATTCTTTGCCATGCCGGAGAATGCACCGACGAGGTATTTAAAATCAGAGCTGTTATTCAACGATATTCAGGGAAGATTTCTCCGCAGGAACGGTTTCCGAGTCATCATCGAGCCCGAAAGGCCTTTCAAGAATGTGCTGCTTCTCCGCGCCGGAACATCCCGCGTCGCTCTCAGAGACGGAAGGGACCCACAGCTCGGGACGCCGCAAGGCTTCGAAGTTTGATCCTCGGATAGGCTAGGGTAGCGCCTACCCCAAGATAACCCGGACTCAAAGGTCGGACCCACTCTCGGGTGCAGCCTCGGATCGATACTCACTTGACCTTAAGAGCCGGCGGGGAATCTCTTCAGGCGTGTGAAGGTGGTTGGTTCCCGACCTGCGGCAGTCGAATCTTCGACGGGAGAACCCGCAGCTTCCGTGGTGACCGGGGGGAGGGAACGTTTCGCGCGGGTACTGATCAAGGGGCTCGCCCTCTACACCGCCATTGTAGTACCCCTCATCGTGGCCATTGTCCTGATCGGTTCTCGTGACCCAAAGTCCCGGGCGATCATCCTGATGGCGGCGGGCCTCGTCGTCCTTTGGGTGCTCATCGGCGGGCTCCTCATGCTTCGATTCCGCGACCAATTCCAGA
>JAKBKR010000252.1 GCA_021832495.1 bacterium
GCTCGCCCCTCGGGTCCTGGGGCTGCTGAACTCCGACGTTCTCGGGTTCTATTACGAGAAGACCTACAACATCGGAATGAACCTGACGACTCAGGTGACCATGGACGTGCTCTCTCGTCTCCCGATCCCGATACGGGAAGCTGAGGGAGAAGCGTGGCGGATCATAGGAGAGAGGTCCAGGGAGCTGGCCGACCTGGGTACCCAAATCGCGGCGCAGGGAGACATGGCCACTGACAGGCTAGGGGAGCTAAAGGACCGATTCGGGAGAGCCGACCACATGCTTGAGCGAGCGGTGGGGGATCACTACGGCTTGACGGCAGAGGAGAGGCGACTTGTCGCCAAGGAGATGGCCCCTACCAAAGGGGTCGAGAGCCGGGAGGAGTAGGGAGGGGTCAGCCGGCCAGCTCGGCCCGGAGCGAATGAAGTAGTGTCCGCAGGGCCTCAGGGGCCTCGTCGGCCGTCACTCGTTCGAGCATCGCGATTGCCAGGCGCTTCTTCCACTGGTGCTTGTCGACCTGCGCCCTCGAGAGTTCGGTCTCCAAGACCTTCGAGGTGCCTGGGGACACAAGTTTCTCGACATCCACTTCGATCCCGAACACCTCCTTCAAGGCCCCGGCGAGCTTGTCCCTAGGGTACAGATCTTCGAGCGATCCCCTCTCCAAGTGGAAGGCGCGGCGTGGATCCACCTGCTTTCGCGTAACGGCATCCTTGACCTCAGCCTTCGCATCCAGGTCAAGGAGGAGGAAGACAGGAAGCTGGGTCTTTCTCGAGATGTCTGACCACATCTCGAGGTGATGCCGATCCTTTGGCACCCCTCCTGTGGGAATCACGGACGCAAACTCGATCTCGTGGAAGTCCATCTTGAGGGCCATCCCACGGTAGAACTCCACATCCGATTCCCCCTCGACGAGGATGATTGCGTCACCGTAGAGCACGTCGCTTGGTCGGACTCCCAACTCCCGGAACGCCCTCCGCAGGGACTCGGTGTCGCTGAGCCTAACTATCTCACTCACCCCATCCTCCTTGGAGACGAGCCACACGTTGCTGAGGTCGGTGCGATCCACAAGGAAGGGCGAATGTGTGGTCATCCAGACCTGGGACACAGAGTCGTCCCTGGCAAGGAAACGGAGGAGCAGCTTCATCGCGTCAGGGTGCAGGTGGGTCTCGGGCTCCTCGATTGCCACGACGCTCCCGTCCTTCGCCTGAACAGCCGTCTGGATACGCACGAGGAGGTTGATCACCTCCTGGACGCCGCCGCCCGTGAGAGCAAGGGGCACCTCGAGGTTACCCTCGAACACAAACGGCTGCCCCTGAGGGGCTGAGAGGTTGGAGATGGTGGGGAGGATGCTCTTGAGCGACTGCTGTAGTGGCTTGAAGGTCCGCCTCCGCTCCCTCGGATTCACAAGCTGGGCCATGGTCTGAACCTGGTTCATGATCTGATCATCCAGGACCGAGAGGCGCTGGTTCGCCGGCCCAGTCGATGCCGGACGGCTTCTCGCTGCCGGGATTACTTGGAATCGAGCGAGGAGGGCCTGAGAAATTGCCTGAAGGACCTTTTGGGGGAGGTCGGCAGGCGCCGCCGCGGCTGCCGTTGATGGCCCAGGCGCCGAAGCACCATCCGTGGGCGCCGGGGCAGGCTCCGTGGCCGGGAGGAGATCACCTGGCTGTGCGACAGCGCCCTCCTCGACAACGCTCCTTTCCCCGATGGTGAGATGGCGAGTCTTCCATTCCATGTTCGCACCTGACTTCTCGAGGAACCGGGAGATCGAGATTGTCACTGGGCCAGTGGCGGAGAAGCCGAACTCCTTCGGGAGCAATCGACCGAGGGCGTCGCCGTCGACCTCTATTTCGGCCGAGACGTTGACGGGTTCCTTCGGATCGAACCCGTGCCAGTAGTGCTCGTTGATGGGACCGAGGGCCTTCTGGGGTAGCGCGTCCAGGTCCCGGAAGAAGAATTCGACCAACTCGGTGAGGTTGCTCTTGCCCGATCCATTCCGACCGATGAGCACGACGAGCTTTCCTAGCTTGTCCAGCTTGGTGGTGCGGAATGACTTGTAGCCCTCCACCTCGAACTTGAGTATCCTCATGGCCCCGCCTCGAATACCGGGAACAGCTCCTTCGGGTCTTAAACCTAACCTAGTTGGTGCACGAGAGCTTCTCCTCGCCGGCCCCTTCGTCATCGACCTCGTGGCACTCATGGTCAGTTCACGGGACTCTCCCGTTGGCATGCTCGGGAGGGGAGCCGACCCGCGTCTTGGATCTTGCGGGCGGGTGCAACGCAGCATTCAATAGGCCCCTCCTGCGATGGAGTGCTCGTGGGAGGTCAAGGCCTGTCCGATGCCCGACATCGGGTCTCGCGTGCCTACGACTTCGCCCATCTGTGCGCCGAGCCCGTCGGCAGGTGGGATGAGGTCCGGGGCGGCGACGACCCGGCCAGGTCAGACGCACCCTGTCCCGACCTCCCATGGCTGACCGGACTCTGGGGCCGTCTCGGGAGCAAGGGCGTCAGCGTCCTCGCCTATCTGGTGGAGCGGTATGCTGGGTGGAAGGTGAGGTTCGCCGGGGTGATGGGGGAAGAGGGCCCCCTTACGGGGCCCGGGGCCTTCGAGGCGATGGGGACACTGGTGGTGAACGACCAGGAGATCATGGGAACGGGAGTGCGGTTCCAGTAGGTGACGGAGTTGAACGAGGCGCAGCGCCGGACTGTGGAGGCGTTGGGGCTGAAGGTTGAGGTGTTTCAACCCGGAGTTCGACAACACTTAACACATGATCCTCACCGGTAGACTGGGGGTAACCAACCCCCCAAAGTTAGCTCTACGGTTTCGTCAGTCCAAGCGGCCCCACCCGGCGTGAACTGCCCGGCTGTCTACCCCGACCGCCTCGAGCACCTCCCGTTTGGCCCGGTCAAGTTCCGTTACAATCTTCGGGGGTTCCAAAGGCAAACCTGAGCGACCAAAGGCGCGTCCCTATGCCCCTCCCAGCCTTTGGGACATACAGGGTAGGGGACTACTACCCCCCGCCTTCCGAGCCACCTGCCGGATGATCACCTCCAGAGGGAGGGGGGGTGGGTTCGGGATTCCGGGAACTGACAGGCCCAACTCCCGCCCAATCTTTCCAACTGGCCTCTTGGTGCGGAGGGATAAGAAGTTGACACGTTTCTTCTTCATCAGCGGTGAAGAGAAACAATCCGACTGATTTTCCGTCAGCCGAAGGAATGAAGCCCTCCCACTCAGGATGGCACCCCCCCCACTTACGCCAATCTGCTAAGGTCCTCTCAATGAAAAACTCAAGCAAGGGAAAGGATGAGAACAATAGGACGAGGGCGAGCCAGACTTGTGGTGGAGGTGGGTTCACAACGAATATCGAAGGCCCCGAAGAGATGTAAGTGCCAACCGGCCAAAATCTAAGGAGGTAGATGACCCAGATAAGTACTCCGACCGGATAGATTACCCGAAGCCATTTGAGCCGCCTTCTGAAGGGAGGGTGGGAAACGAGAAAGGGGGTAGGTTCGTTCGGGTAAATCAGGCGACTGGGGGTTGGGGAACCGTAGGGGAACGAACTGTCTTTGGAGGGGGCCCTTTTCGCCCCGTATGGAATATTATGAGCTTTAAGCAGATCGCGGACGTACTCCTCTCGCGCGTGCTCCCGATGGACGTAACTCATCCATATCCTCACTAATTCACGGTTCTTCGAGGAACACTCTTCGATAATCTCAGGGATACTGGCCTGCCGACCCTGCGTGAGCAGGTCGTACGCTGTCTGTACAAGTGCGTCATCAAGCCTCTCTTTTGTCTCGGGAGGCATGTCACTTATCGTCGTCTTCTGCTTCATCTGCTTCACCGGCCAGCG
>JAKBKR010000253.1 GCA_021832495.1 bacterium
CGAACAGCCAAAGTGCCACCGGCTACTTACTAGCGAACAACAACTTGGCTCCAGTGCAGTCGTCCCCCATCGCGTTCAACGGCACAATCTATGTCCCTGCGGCTGCCTCCGACGACATCTTGGCGTTCAACGCTTCGACCCTCGCCCTGACCCACCTCTATTCGTTCGGCCAGACGAACCAGTATGGCACATTTTCCGCCACCCCTCTCATCGCAGACGTAGGGGGCTTCCCGCTGCTCGCCATTGCAACCGACAGGAATTCCCAGCAAATCTTCCTTTTGAACCTCTCTTCCGGTGCCATGACCAATTGCCCGGATGGAGGCGACCAGATCTCCTCCAGTCCCACACCCGTTCCCGGTGGTTTCTTCGTGGCCGACGGCTCCGGCAAGCTTTGGAACATCCCCTGGTCGGTACTGACCGGAACAGCCTGCCCGGGGTCTCCTGTCTCGGGAAGCAAGTACGAGGCGACGGGAGCCATCGCATGGGCCGCGCCTACCGCGGGGCCGGTGGGGCCGGTGGTCGTCTATGCGGACTACGGCAATCAGAAGGTCGATGTCTACTCGGAAGCTACCCCAGCGACCACTTGGGCGATCTTATTGACAGGGGCCCCTGCCAACACCCCTCAAGGTTCCCTGGCGGTCGTGAACCTCAGCGTTCCAAACACCCCTAACGTAGTGCCGATGGGATTCGTCGGTAGCAACGTTGGCAAGGGCGCTGCAGCCGATCTGTATGCTGTAGACCTCAACCAGGTAGCAACGCCTGGAAAGTCGCTCTATACGTATGCTCTACCAGTGAACAGCACGGGAAATTCTGGGATCAGCGGCTCCGTCGCCCTTCTCGGGACCTCAAACAGCTCGGTCAATGTGATCTACCCCACTGTCAACGGTACGCTCTCCAGCCTCCCCTTCACTTTGTCCCCGACCTGCTACACCCTCGGCACAGGTTGCTGGGGCAAGGGGTGGAACTTCACGACCTCCAGTTCGTTTGTCGCCTCCCCGGTCGTAGCAGGAGACCTCGTGATGGATGGCGACCTTGGCGGACAGTTCTACATCCTCAATGCGACCACCGGTGTCCCAGTGTGGGAACACCAGTTCCCTGGCGGATTCTATTCCTCCCCAGTGATCTACAACAACCAGATCTACGCGCTGACAAGCACCGGATTACTTGCGGAGATCGCCCCGGCTTCCCCCACCGTCCACGTTGCCATCCCCTCTCCGGTCCAGGGAGGTACCAATGCTTGGGTGAACGTCACCGTTGGTGCCATTAATTCGACCGGAGCTCCCTCCGGGACCGTCGGGAACGCTGTCGTATCGCTGTACTTCAAAGGGGGCAACTACCCTACGTTTACACCTATCCTTCCCAACGTCTCTACGAACGGTACCACCGGGATCGCTTCCTTCCAATGGCATGCCCCCGCGGCGAACATCAATGTCAGCTACAATTTCCTAGCGGTGACCACTCCCACAGGATACCGCACCGGGATCGGGGGAAACAGCACCCGGGTCCTGGCAACGGGGGCCACAATGCTTCTCAACTTGTCGGTGGCGGCGAACCAATCGGTGATCTCCCCCAGTGGGACCACCGGAGTTCGATTCAATGTCACGAGCAGTGGGGTCGGAGTGGCCAACGCCACGGTCACCCTGGACTCCCCAGGGGCTGGTTGGTGGTTCCCTGGAGGGCCCCTTCTCACGAACGGCCAAGGGCTCGCTTGGAGCACCCTCACGGCACCGTCGAACATCAATACCACCGCATCGGTCCTTGTTTACGCAACAGTCTCCAAGGCAGGGTACCCTAACGGCTCCGGGGCCACGGCCGTCTCGGTCACCCCTTCGGTGCCGACGGGCACCTCCCGGCTTGGGATGCAAGCGTCGCCGCTCGTCTCTTCCCTAGCCGAGGGGACGTCAGTGGATCTGGTGGTAACCGTCTTCAATGCCTCCTCAGGCCCGAGCCAGCTCGTGAATGGGGCCACGGTCCGGGTGAGCCCCTCGACGGCCTCCTTGGGTGCGTTCAATCAGACCGTCGAGTCCACCCATACCGGAAAGGCCTACTTCCGATTCACGGCCGGGACGAAACCCGGGACCTTGATCGCAGAATTCAACGCCTCGGCTGCCCAGTACCTCAATGCCACGTCCTCCGTCGCCGTTTCGATCCTTGCTCCCGAGGTCCCTATCCTGTCCGTCACCGCACATGTTCCCTTGACGGCGACACCGGGAAGCGCCATCCCTGTCGCGCTCCATGGGTACGAGCTCAATCCTGTAACGGGTGCGGTGATCGGCAATGCCGCGGATGCCGTTGTGAACGTCTCATTCGCGGGCAATTCCCAGGCGAGCCGGCTCTCACTGACGAAGGTCACGCTCAATTCTTCCGGTGAGAACTCCTCCTTGGTCGTGACCGCCGGGCTCTCCTCGACGGCCTACCTCCTCCAACTGTCCTATTCGATCAGCCTTTCGGGAGCGGCGACCGGGGATAACACCTCAAGCGTAGCCATCGTACCGCCTCCCCTTGTGGTGACGACAGAGGTCGCTCCTTCGCTCGTCTTCGGGCAGTCGGGCGTGCTCACCGCGGGCGTCTCGGACCAGAACGGAACTCCTCTTGCGGGTGCGACCGTCATCCTCGATGTATCCCCCTCCAGCGCGCTCGCCCTCCAGAACACCACCCTCACCACAGGTGCTAACGGTCTTGCCGTGTTCCATTTCACGGTGACCTCATCAAGCCCGGTCAGCAATCTGAGCGTGAACTTCCATGTCACCGCCTCGGCGGCAGGTTATGCCCCTTCGTCCAACTCGACCCAAGCGTTTGTTTCCTCCGGATCGACCTCGACAGGTTCACCCACGACCTACTTTGGGCTCTCCTTGGTCAGTTGGATCCTCCTCATCCTGGTGATCTTGTTGCTCCTTGCATTGCTGGCCGTCTTATCCAAGCGCAAAGGGGCGACACCTACCACCCCGGAACGCTCCATTCCCCCGAAGCGCGGCTCCCGGAACTCCTCCAACGACCTACAGGCTCAGGAATTGGGGTCGGATTCGGCACCGCAAGCGGGGAAGACGGTTCCTCCGGTGGCTTCGCCTGCAGCCCCCGAAGAGTGGTCCGAGGAGGATGGCCCGGAAGTGAGGACGGAAGAAGCCACCAACCCTACCGAACCGGCCATTTCGAACGATGCCGGGAGCGATACCCAAGCCTCCACCTCTGAGAATCCGGCGACCCCCAGTGAGACCGCACCCCTCCCTGGGATCACTGACCCTCCCGCGGTTGCAATGGATCCACCCACCCCGGGACCCACTCCCGACGGGGGAGGGACCGGCCCGGCCCAAGAATCGGGGCAGGATCCACCTCCAAAGAACCGAAAGCGCGGCAAACGGTAGTCGGCTCAATTCGAAGCAGTGGCCTGGGTCGGTGGACCATGGATCGGGCAGGTGCGCTTGAGCCGGCAGAAACGACACTTCTCCCGTGGGACCGGGGGGATGGGTTTTCGTAACCGCCCGTACTTCCTCCGCGGCATACCGTTTGGTCCAATCCCCGGAAGCACCCAGTCCCCTGGGTAAAATAAGGAAAGGGGGGACCGGACGTCACCGGGCCAGTCGGGGCGGAGGTACCCGGTGCAGTGTGCGCCCTGTCCTTCGCATCCCAATCCTCATTAACTGGGGAAACTCTCACGAAAGATGACATGACGGGGCCATCCGCCAGTGCCGAAGCGATCCTGAGCGCTGCCTTCCAATCGACGGGGATCGAGTTCCTGGGCTTCCACCGCACCTTGTTCAAGGGCGAGGCGACGGATGACCGCTTGCACGGAGAGAGCACGGGACTCGCCGAGGTGGTCCGAAACCTCGGTCCT
>JAKBKR010000254.1 GCA_021832495.1 bacterium
CCGACTGGTTCGAACGATGTAATGTACTGGGAGGTAGACTCGACCGAGTTGGTTGGGCTCTTGGGGCGAGGGGCTTCACCGAACCAGTTCGATGCTTCCGAGCTTTCAAACCTCAACACCGTTCGGACCTGCCCGATCTTTCAGGAGATCACCCTGGCGGTTATGTTGAGCCTGTTTTGGGGGGTTTCACTGCTGCTCGCTACGAACTACTGGAGATTCCGGCGGAAGCAGCGCAATGGGGGGAATGCGCCAAGGATGGATCCTCTCATCCCATGATTTCACAAGGGAAGGATTAGGCGTGGGATGGACTAGTTGGGGCTCTGAGCCTACTCGACCGGAGCTGGAAGTGCTAAGTACCTATCGCACGGCTTCGTAATGGAGCAAGAGCTCGCCATCCTCACCATGCTTGAGTTCAAGGAACTTTAGAGTACTCTGATCCTTCATGGAACCCCAGTAACGGGGACCCTTTCCAAAGACCACGGGCATCACAAAGAACCAATAATCATCCGCAAGTCTGCGCTTGAGAACCTCTTGCACTAGACGGGGACCGCCTTCAAGGATGATGTTACCACCCTTTTCTCGTCTCAAGTCAGCCAGTATCTGAGCGAGATCACCCTTCATGATCCTTGAGTTCTCCCAAGCGGGATCCTTCAGTTTGTGCGAAAGGCAGACCTTGTCGACCCGGTCGAGAAAATGGGAGTAGTCGAACTGGAACTTGGGGTCACCCGGCTTGCGGGCCTTTCCCGACCAGACACGCCGGTGACCGAGGAAGGACCTCCGACCCATGATTACCGTCGAGACGTCGTTGTACCGCGATATCCACATGTGCCGGAACAGTGCATTCGCCTTTGTGGTTGGACGTTCAGAACCTGGATACGTTGGGAATGCGCCGCGTCCGTCTAGGGTCATGTACACATTTGCGGTGATCTTGCGCGCCATGGTAGAGCAGTTCACATGGACACTCCATAAGTACTTTGATTTCGCCCAATTGCAATGGGAGACGTTCCCGCGTCCGATGACTTCCTTGACGAGCCATGTCAATCGGCCCCGGTTGAGCAAGCGTGTTCGGTACAGCCCTTTGGAACTTTCATCACGTGGCCGCGTTCAAAGGTATGGGCTGCAAAGGAGTGAAAGCATCCTTTAAAAATCTCGAGAAGACGGGAACGATGCGAGGGTAGTTCCCACCATGAAGGAACCGGTTAGGTCGGACAGGAGGCGCTAATGACGGCCCAGAAAGAGGGCAGCGTTCCCAACCTTCGGGATCTCAATTGGAGCCGTTGCAGCATATAAGGCGAAGTTATAGTCGAATTGCCTGGCGGGATAGCGGGGCATGGATTTGAACCATGGATCTACGGGTTATGAGCCCGTCGGGATGACCTGACTACCCTACCCCGCTGCGGGGCGGTGGACTGCGTGAAGGTATTTAAGTTGAAGAGTATTCCCACCGCACTTCTGACTGCTTCGGTCCCGATTCACCAGACGGACCTTACCCCGGTAACGCGGCATTTAGACCGGCGACCACCAACCTGTTGACCCAAGTCGGCTTTTCTGGACGCTCGCAAGGGAGCCCCTACCGAAATAGGTTTTACACTCTTCGTTGTGACCTGCGCGATGACCCCTTCGCTGCGAGGTTCCTCACTTCCCCTCCTCGGGCGGAAGGCAGAACTAGCCCGCCTGACCGAAGCCCTCCGAAAGACCGCGTCTGGGGAGGGCAGCTTTTGGATCGTTTCAGGTCCGGTGGGGATTGGGAAGAGCCGCCTCCTAGAGGAGGTGAGCCGAGTCGCAGAAGAACAGGGGTTCCAGGTCCTAAGTGGAACATGCACCCGCATCCCTCGCTCCGCCTGTGAACCGCTCGAGGGAGCCTTGGAAGGACTTACCCCGAACGAAGTTCCGGCCGGAACGAGGGTTCCAACTCGCGCTTCGCTCCTAATTGCGGAAGGCCCACCCAGTTCTCGTATTTGGGAGGTTTTCCGAGAACTGGCCCATTCCCGGAAATCCCTTGTGGTAAGTCGAGACTTTTCGCCGGTGCTGAAAGAGCAGCTGGGGAATCTGGCTAAGTCAGTGTCGGTCCTACAATTGAGCCGGAAAGAGGCTAAGGACTCCGTTTCTCCGACTTCCCTCGATGCCCTGGGAGAGCGGATCGATGGGTTCTTGCGTCTCCACTCAGGATCCGTTGTCGCCATTCCCGACCTCGAATACCTCGTCGTACAGAACAGCTTCCTCGCTGTCCTCCGATTGCTCCAGTTCCTTCGAGAGGTGGCCGATGCGACCCAGGGTCACATCCTCCTTTCCTTCAACCCGAAGAGCTTGGATGCCCGGGAGGCTGCCCTTCTCGAAGGTGAGGGAGAACCGCTCGTCCGGAAGGATGGTGGCCGAGAACGCCTTAGCCCAGAAGCACCCACCCTTCTCTCCCCGCAGACCCGATTGCAGTCATATTTGGAGAAGATCGAGAAGGCGGCCCGGAGCGTCCCCTTGCTCTTGGTCTTGGAGGACCTCGGTTGGTCGGACCCTGAAACCCCGTCGGCGCTTTCCTTCCTTGTTCGCAACACCCGTCATCTCCCGGTGATGGTCCTTGGGGCGATTCGCTCCTCGGATTGGGGAGGTGAAATGACCGGCAATGTTCCCCTCAATGAAGAGATCGATGAACTGGCCCGCCAGGGCCTGCTGTCGCGCATGAACTTGCGCGCACTTCCAACGGAGGATATTCAATCCCTCATCCAATCCCACCTCACCCTCCGCTCCGAGGGGGGAACCGCCTCGGAACCCCGCCTACTAGCTTTACCGCTCGATCACGCGTCCGGCAACCCCCTGGTCGCCCTGGAGCTTGTTCGGGCGCTCGTGCGAAAAGACCTCCTTCAGTTACGGGAGAACCGGTGGGTGCTCGTCGAGCCCAAGGCATCGCGCTCCGCGAAAAGACCTCGGGAGCAAGTGTTGCTGCACCAAGGGTTGCGCCATCTCGTGCTTGGCATCCTCGAAGACCTGGAACCGTTAGAGAAGGACATGATCGAGACCGCGGCGGCCATCGGACCCACCTTTCCGATGGACGCGCTCGCGGCCATCCTTGATGTCCCGGCGGAACAGGTGCGGGATCTCCTTGGAAAGATGGACCGGGTGCACCAGTTCTTTTCCCCCTCAACCACCGACCCTGAGACATGGAGGTTTTCCCACCCCTACTTCCACGAGGTGATCATCGACAATATGGTTCCCGACCGATTGGCCGCGCTCTCAGCAGACCTGGCGGAGTGGTTTCGCTGGAACCGCCCCCAGGACCTGAGCATGATCGGGCGACTCTTCGTCGAGAGCAAGGAAGGGGTGAAGGGGATCCCCTGGGTATTGAAGGCCGCCGACAGTGCCTTGGCCCGAGGTGATGGATATACCGCTCAGATCATGGCGGAGGGAGCCTTGGCCCTCCTCGGCATCCGTCACCCCTCCCGGGAAAGGGTGCTTGAGACCGTGGTGAGTGTGGCGGAGACGTTGAGCTTGGTACGGGAGCATGCTCGGGCCGAAGTGCTCCTTACCCGTCTCCTCGAATCCCGTCCCCCGCCTGAGATCTCCTGGCGCACGCGCAGGTTGCTGGTCGACACCTTGCTATCCCAACGGAAGCTGGGAGAAGCCAAGAGCGTGTTGACCCAGCTTTCTCATGAACTTGCGGATGAGAATTCTACCGAAGCTCGAAGGACGCTGCTCACCTGCGAAGTGCTGCGCGCCGAGTTCGAGATGCTCGCCGGAGACGCAGAGACCTCCAGCATGACCACCATGAACGTTCTCAAGAAGCTCGAAGAGGACTCCCGATTGGAGGCGTGGGAATGCCGC
>JAKBKR010000255.1 GCA_021832495.1 bacterium
GTGTACGTAGAGCTTTTCCGCGAACAGTGAATTCGCCATGAAATTATTGGCCAGGTCTGTGTCCGGGACAGGGGTGGTGATTTGAATCCCCAGGGTAAGGAAGCCCACAAAGTTGGGGGTCCAATACACCGTGCCTTCGGACTCGTTCCCGAATGGAGCTGGGGACAGGGTACTTGTGATCTGGACCCCATCATAATAGACGGGGAAGCCGTTCACATAAAGGGTCGCGGTCACCGTCGCGTTTATAGGACCATTATTCCGCACGGTGAAATTGATGGCGACGGGGCGGTCGAACGAAAGTTGAGAAGGCTGGGTCACAACCTGGCTCACAGCCCAATCATATCCTTGACGCGTGGTCGCGCTGAAGTTCGCGAGCCAATTGAAAGTATCATAGACCATAGAAGCTTCCTGGGCTAGGGAAGTCACATAGGTGCCGCTTGAGCTCGGCATCTGCTGGGCGATAGCCGCGAGTTCGAAGGTGGAAGCTGAACTCTTCCCACCGACCGGGGTAGGATTCCCAACCATGAGGACTTGGGTGGGATGTTGGACCGTGTTCACCACAGCGGTACCTGTCGATAGAGTCACATTCCGGTAATACCCCTGCGAAGCGATGCCATCCAGTTCGGTTCCCAAGTACAGGTTCGAAGAGTTGATTCCCACAGTCCGGAAACCCGGGAGGCTGAGTGGAGAAGGGACGTCCAGAGCAAGTTCTCCGGGGCTAGGGATAGGGATAAGATTATTCGAGACATGCTCCACCCCGAAATAGCCGGTGAGGGGTCCGCTGATCGTGACCGAACTGGCGCCACTTGGGCAGGTCGCCTGAATGGAGCTCGACGACGCGTTAGCCCCCGCCAACGCGCCCGTACCAATCAACCATACCGATCGCTGACCTTCAATGGCGCACAATAGCGCTTGCACGTCGCTGGGGGCAAGGGTTTCTCCATTGGACAGGACCCAAACGATCACGTCGTACATGTCCAGCGAAGTCTTGGGATTGGTTCCCGAATACGTGATCTCGGAGGTCCCGGGCGGAACCACGGTCACATTGAAGGGGACGCCCGCGGAACTGAAGTCGGTGGCCACGTACGTGAAGGTGTCGAGGGATCCGTTTGACCCCGGTGACACGCCGGTCTCATCGATGAGCAGCGTCCGCGGGAAGACGGTCACACCCAGCTCTCCGTGACCGGTGACCGCCGGGGAGGTCAACGTGGCCTGGGCGTAAATGCTCCAGGACCCGTCATGGTGCGGAATCCAATATGTCTGTGCGGTCACCGTCGCAGCGGGTCCGATCCCCGAGGAGAGATACACCGGGGCCAATGGGGTTGAGACCCCTTGGCTGATGGCTGAGAAGTTCACGGTAAGCCCCGTTCCACCTACTTGGTGGGTGTTGATCACCGATGCGGTCACTGTAATATTCTGATCGACGCGTGGGTTCCCTTGGCTGAGGCTGAGTGTGACCTCCAGTTGGGGGAAGAGAACCGCGGAGGTGAACGACACGTAAAAGACGACGCTGTTCGTCAGGATGGGGGTAAGGGTGTGCCGGTTGGACGCATTGATCACCACCGGGTAATTGGACCCCACAATGGGCGCGATCCCGGCTCCTGCCGGTACGGTGTATTGGAAAAGTCCCGTGCTGGTGGAATAGGTCATGAGCTTGGGGGAGGCATAGGAGCAGGGCGTCAGCGTTCCGCAGAGGGAACTCAGGTTCGCGTAGACCGAGTTCGGCGCCAGGTACGAACCGGCAACCTGTGCATAGACGGTGAACGCGTTCCCGATCACCGGACTGGACGGGGTGACTCCCTCGCTGATGAACTCGGGAGGGAAGATGGCATGGGAGCCGGGTAACACGACCCGGAACAGGAGGACGTTCTGCGCGATGTTGACGATGGAGATGGTCACGTTGTCCCCGCTGGCGGTCAGGGTTGGCGCGGAGGGGCAGATATCACCCGGGGCGGTCCCCTTCACAAAGGAAAGCTGCCAGGTCTGGCCGGAGACCCAAGTGCTGGCCCCCAAGAGGCCCTCGGGGATGGTGAACGGATCCCCCGCCGGGGAACATCCGGTGAAGGCGGTGGGATGGAGTTGGGAGGTAAGGTAGATCTGGATGGCACCCGCGCCGAGGATCGGTCCGGTTTGATAGGTGATGTTCACCCCGGTCTCGTTCCCTGCCTGGATGTCCAGTTGGGCGCTGAACTGCGAAGTGGACTGGGCGGGAGGGGCCGGAATGCTCGTGACAAAGAAGAAGAGCGCGGTGAAGAGCGTCACCGTGATGGCAATGATCAGGAGGTTCCCGATGATGTCGCTGACACCCTTGCGGGGATGGTGCCACCGGACCCGTCGGGTACTTCCGCTCGCTGTCTCCACATTGGGCGGTACGGGAACCTCGAGACTCTTCATGGAGTGTCCTCTCATGGCCCTCGGACGCCCTCAAAAGAGGAACTACGGGGCATCCGCTGCATTATACATCTCTACAGGGATATTTCAATCCCTCGGTCTGGAGACCCACCTTCTCCGGGAGAACGTGCGGCCACCCATCTCCCAGCTCCATACGGGCTCGCGAGAGGGGGTTCAACAGGAAGAGGAGGTGGCACGCGACGCCTGGGAGATTCCCGTTTCCAGTGAGCATTGTGGGACCCGCCGCCAACCCGATGCGGGGGCACCACCAGGAGGCTCCCAAGCACCCAAACGTCCCGGAACCCGGACAGCAGCTCTTACTTCCCCATCCGGTGGTCCTACGAGGGGTTGGCCCGTCTCTGGGCCTATGCCCCACTCAGGGGCTCGTGCGGAACCTCTAGATTCTCCGAGATCGAGGACTTCCCGCCGTGCTCACGCTCCGGGTAGAGAGGGCCCCATCGTTTCCACCTCAAAGGTGAGTTCCGCTTCCCGTGGAGGCGCTACCGGTGGCATGGGCGATGCCGTGACGAGGGTAGGGCGGATGCCGGCAGGCAGTGGCTCCAGGGGAGCATGGGGATTACTCGGAGACGGTACGGGTCCGTTGAGCGGGGTCTCTACGAGATGCGCCAGGGTCCGCACCCGCAGGGCCCCTTCGGTGGGCTGGATGTAGTTCACCTGGATGTGGGTCCCCACGACCCGGGCGTATTCCTTCCAGAGCCGGTGGAACGGCTGGTGGAGGCCTGTACGCGCGGCGTCTTCGTTGTCGAGGACCCGGATCTGTGCCCGCCCCTCGTTGGCCATGTCCTGCAGCCCGTCCAGGAGGGGGAGGCCCCCCATGGCTCGCTCTGCCAGGCTCCGCCGCTCCGCCTCACAGGCGAAGGGCTTGATGAGGAACACCGAAAGGACGGCGGCGCGCCGGGCGGCGGCCTCCAAGAGGACCGGGAGGACTCCGGTCCCGCTCCCCCCTCCCAGGCTCGCGAGGACCGTGACGAAGGTGCTCCCCTCGAAGAGGGAGTCCAGGACCGGCAGGGCGGCGCGGGCGAGGGACTGCCCCCGGGAAGGGCTCCCCCCCGCGTCTGGATCCTCGGTAGGGAGGCTCGTGAGGCAGATGCGACGGTCGAACTCGGCGGCGTCCTGGACGCGGGCGTCGCAGTTGATCGCCACGGTCTCGAGGTATCGGATCTTCTGCCGGGCAATGTCCCGGGCCACCCGGACGGCACCCCCGCCCACGGCCACCAGGAGGAACCGGACGTCGCGGCCCAGCTTGAGGTCCGCCTCCCTCCCGGGTTCTTCGCCATCGTTCCATTCGGCCCGCGCTTCCGCTCCCCCGCCCCCGCTGTCGGTCCCGTTCATCCCAACCACCCCGTGTGTTGGACCGCGCTCGAACTCGATCTGCCTCGTCTACGGGCCCAGGACTCCC
>JAKBKR010000256.1 GCA_021832495.1 bacterium
AGCCCATACGTTTCAGACGAAGCGCGGACTAGGTGATCCGCTCCCGCTTTCGATGCGGAATAGGGTCCTCGAGGGCTGTAGGGTGTCGAGTCTGTGAACCGACCGGGGTCCTCTAGGGCCAAGCTCCCAAAGACCTCGTCGGTTGAGACATGATGGACCCTTGGGATGTCAAGCGCTCGGCAGGCTTCGAGCAGCTCCGCCGTCCCGAGAACGTTAGTCCGGACAAACGGGAGGGGGTCAGCGATGGCACGATCATTATGTGTCTCCGCAGCCAGATGAATCACGAGATCGGCCCCATCTAGGGTAGCGCGAATCTTGGGGCCGTCCGTAATGTCTCCACAGATGAATTTCAACCCAGGACTCGAATCCAAATTCGGAAGTGATGTAAGATGCCCCGCATACGTCAGGGCATCAAGGACAATGACTTCGTCTGCCGGGTGGTGAAGTTGCCAGTAACGCACAAGGTTCGCGCCAATGAACCCGGCGCCTCCCGTGATTACAACCCGCATCTGTCAGACACCAGAGCCAGTCCCGGATCCATTCCAAATTCGAGGCAAATGTCTAGATTGTTCGAAATCCGTCGACGATACTGGACCAAGTGACATTGGCTCAAAAGATCGGCAGGGTTGAAAACCTGATGTTGCCTGCCCGGAGCCACTATAACTTCGTGAACGCAAGGCCGCAACTAAACGTATGATACCCACCCTGGTAGGGAACGGCCTAGTGATTCGATGCCTTAGCCGACGTTTTCCAACCCTGCTCCAGCATTCGATGCGGCGGGCCGGCACCGTGTACACGCTCCCTCGTTTTGTAGCAACCCCTAGTATGTATAGGTGATGACACCTGCGGCATGTTGGTTCCCGACATTCCCGATCCACGTCGTCCCGAAATTTTCAGCACACCACGTGAGTTCCCGCCGGGGGTGCTCCGTGACACCCAATGTCTCCCCGATCTCGTGGCCGAAGAGTTTGTCTAGCCCGATGAAGTGGCACCAGATGGAGATCTTGCTCAGTGGCGGCCTCTCGCCCCGCGAGGTCGGAATGAAGGGGCACGTGGCCTCGATATTGCCTAAAGCGCGTTACGGGCCGACCTCGTCCACGAAACGACCCGCCGTCGCGACGGCTCGCCATCCCCTTCGAGGAAAGAGTACGGCTCGGTCTTGGCCGGCGTTTGCGTGATCGTCGCGACCTTGCTCGTCGCCGCCATGTCCAGCTCCACCTTGCCTCCTTGAGCAGCGTCGCCACAGTCCTCCGTGCCGTGTTCGTCTCGAGGGTGACCGGGAGGGTCTCGATCGTCCTGACGACCTCAGGCAGTTTCTGGCGCGTGGTCTGGAGGGTCCTCTGCTGAACGTCTGCTCATGAGGTTACAGCTTGGCAAATGTCGTCAGCTAGCCATGGGCGTCTGGGGCACGACAGTCGCGTTCTTGGGCCGCCGGCGAGTCGGTCATTTCTTTCTCTCCTCATTGGCTCGGCTAACCCGGCCCCGGGCTTTAAGAACCTTCCGGACGCGCTGACGGATCGGTGAGGCACAGCGGAGTAATGGACCCGTCGTAAGTGGAATTACACTAGGTTTCGTGCCCGGAGCACGCAGGCTAAACCCGCCGCCCGGGGTCTAGTTTACGACGGTTGAAGCCCGCCGCAGGTAATGGCTGCGCTCACGGGAGGTTTGGACAAGTTGAAATCGGCGAGCACGACGGCTGTTGAGCCGCTGACCTATGCTGAGCCATCGCGCTGTTGGCGGGGCGTCGGATCTACAACCTTGGGGGGGAAGGGTGGAATCGAGCTTTCGGGTTCGGTACGCCCAGTTGCGCTGCGCCCCCGTGCTTCGGGACAGTGCCGCGCGGGCGCTGACTGCGATGCTGAGGGATCTGGGTGTGGCAAACGACGTGGAGGCGCGCTACGTAGTGGCGGAGGAAGTGTACGCCGCCGACGGGTCAAAATCCCCCGTAGCGGTTCACTGAATTGAGGCGTCCGAACGCGTGTGCGTTCGGGTTCGTGTCGACCGAAAGTACTTTCTCCGGGGAGCCCTTGGGTGGCTACCCGAGGACCGATGCGCTCTCGGGAGTTCACCCGGCTGCTGGCCCCCGCAGACGAGGGCCCCATTACCCTCGACCAAGAGGAGCGGCGCAAGATCCTTCGTCGACTCGAACGGGCGGAGCAGCTGGAGGCCGAGAACCGAGAACTACGCCAGAAGCTCAAGGAGCGGGAGCGCGAACTCGAGCGGCTGCGGCGCAACACCGCTGCCCTCGATGTTGCCACTCGTCCCTCCAAGAAGCTCCACCGACCTCCGGTCCCAGCCGAGCCCCGACCGAAGGGTCGTCGACCCGGCGGCCAGCCCGGCCATCCGCCCCGCGGACGCGGTCGGCCCGATCGGGTCGATGAGACCCTCGACCTGACCCTCGACGCCTGCCCGGCCTGCTACGGAGCGCTCGACGACCCCGCCGACACCTACGAGCGGTTCGTCACCGAGCTCATCCCCGCCTACCTCTACGTCCTGAAGCTCCTCGTCCACCGCTACTGGTGCCGACGATGGCATCGGTTCGTCCAGGCGGCGACGGACCGGGCGATCCCGGGGCGCCAGTTCGGTCCGCGGCTCGCGAGCACTCTCGTGCTTCAGTCGATGATGGGGCTCCCGGTCCGGCGGATCCAGGAGACGATGGCCACGATGATCGGTCTCGAGGTGAGCGTCGGGGCGGTCCAGGGGCTCCTGGAGGCGACCGCGGGGCGCCTCGGCCCCGAGTACGAGGCGATCCACCGGGAGGTGCTTCGGGCGCATCTCGTCCAGCCGGACGAGACGTCGATGAGGGTCGGCGGGGCCAACTGGTGGGCGTGGAGCTTCGCCACGGAGCTCGCGGCCTACTACGAGCTGGACCCGAGTCGGGACCGGGATGTCGTGGAACGGGTCCTCGGAAGGGCCTTCCCCGGGACCGTCGTTTCGGACGACTGGTGCGGCTACAACGTGCTGCGGGGGAAGCGGGGGGTCTGCTGGATCCACATCAACCGACACTGGCAGGCGGTGGAGGTGGCGCACGGGATCGAACCGAGAGGACCGCGCAGTCTGGCGCCGCCGAAGTATCTTCGGGCGGGTCACCCACCGACGACATTCTGGCGGTTCGCAGGGGAGCTGAGGGCGCTGCTGCGGGAGGCGGTGGAGTGGTCGGAGAAGTCCCCGACCTCGGCGACCACGGCGCGATCTCGGCCGGCGGCCCTCTACGACGCGCGGGTCTACGCGCTGTGTGACTCGGCCTCTCCGAACGAGGACGTGGGACGGGTCTCGCGGAACCTGGTGAAGCGGATGCCGCACCTCTTCGAGTTCGTGCGGGATTCGAGCATTCCCTGGAACAACAACGCCGGTGAGAGAGCCATCCGCTCCATCTGCGTGAAGCGGAAGATGAGCGGGGGGATGCGGAGCGCGGTGGGCGCTCGGACCTACGCCCGATTGAAGAGCGTCCACGAGACGACGAAGCGCAAGGGGCAGGAGCTCCTGCGAGTCGTTATGGACGCACTGACCCGGTGCTCCAACGGTCAACTCTCGGGGAGCCGCTCAACCGGGTGAACTGATAGAATCCCCCCTCAGTCAGCAGTGATGTCGAGCGAGGTGAGTCCGGTTACATCTCGAGGCGGCACTAGCTTAGCCGATGCCTCCAATTCATGTCAGCGCCATCAAATAGACAAAGGATGTGCCGCCTGCACTAACAATGGCCAGAACCTGTTGAGCAACAAAATTAAATCCGGGAACAATGGGTCCGAAGCCCCCCAGGACAATTTGGTTAGCTTGCCAGGTAACTATTCTGAATCCTACGGAGTCACG
>JAKBKR010000257.1 GCA_021832495.1 bacterium
GGAAGCCCTGACTCGGAAAAAGTGAGGGAATAGTAAATCGGAGAAATGAAAATGGATACGGTTCCTTGGTTATAGTTGCTGACGTAGCCATATCCATTGCCGTTGTCATAGACCCAAACCCAAGGCCCGCCCCCGACCGGGATGGTCGCAATCACACTATTGCTCGCATCCGGGATCACGCTCACAGTGTCCGAGCCAGAATTGGTGACTAAGACCTCCCCGTTCCCGCTGTCATATCCCGGGTTAACTGGTTGGGCTCCAACAGGGATGGAGGCGACAACCGTGTCGCTCGCGTCCGAGATCACATTCACACTGTTCGAGCCATAGTTGGCCACGAACACCTCAGCCTTCCCGCTATCGTACGCCACACCCCTCGGATTGCCCCCGACCACGACGGTCGCAACCACACTATTGCTCGCATCCGAGATCACGCTCACATTGTGCGAGTTCCAATTCGCCACGAACACCTCGCCCTTACCGCTGTCATACGCCACGCCAAGAGGGCTTGATCCGGCAGGGATGGTCGCAACCACACTGTTGCTCGTATCCGAGATGACGCTCACATTGTTCGAGTACTCGTTGGTGACGAACACCTCACCCTTACCGCTGTCATACGCCACGCCCGTCGGCCAAGTTCCGACCGGGATGGTGGCGACCACCTTGTTCGTTGCATCTGAGATCACGCTCACGTTGTTCGAACCATAGTTGGCCACGAATACCTCACCCTTACCGCTGTCATACACCAGGCGATCTGGGTTTGCCCCGACTGGAATGGCTGCGACCACCTTGTTCGTTGCATCTGAGATCACACTCACATTGTGCGAGAGCCAGTTGGCAACGAACACCTCACCCTTACCGCTGTCATACGCCACGCCCTTAGGTGCGAGATTTCCACAATCTGTGGGCAAGGCATTCCCAGAATAGAGGTGGTTGGAACAAAGGTCGAGGGTGTAAGCCACGGATGGGGACGCGGCGGGGGCCTCTGGAATGGATGTAACCCGTGCTACCGTCTTTGCCTCATGAGCGGCGGAGGAATTGACAGGGTGGGACCCGAGGGCAGGCACGGCTGGCACGGCTGGCACGGCGAGAACCAGCACGACGAACACCAGAACAACGCCCAACCATATCCCCGCCCCACGTACGCTCCGACTCCCGGCCATGAGTTCTCGTGAGGGTTTCCTCATAGATAGGACTTACTGGGCCAAGGCGCACCATGCCCCCACCCCCATCGAGTCCGCCCTACCACGAAATTCGCCGAAAGCACACATCCCCGTCCACGCTCATAATCTTCGTGTATACCATGGTCGGCATCACGCTCGCATGCTCCAGCCAGTCTTGAAGCACGAGGACGGGAAGTTCGGGGCAGTACCCTACCCAGCGCCCCACTGCGCGCAAAATCCACGGGTTATCGCTCATCGTCAGCGCGGCTGACAGCATCTCGAGCCCTTGACATCCTTACATAGAAGTCAGGAACACGTGGCCCGAACCCGAAGAAGACGATGTCATCGCTTCTCCGAAAGAACACGCCTCGCCACATCCAATCCTTGTCGGTGCGTTCCGATACGTGAACCGAGAAGATCCCCTCTGAAGCGATCTTCTGCCTCTGTCGCAGCTCTTCGATGTAGTACCCAGGACCTTTCTGAATCGGCGTATCTGATACCGCCAACTCCCGGAATACTGTGATGAACGTTTCCCTCACATGAGGGGGAAGGGCGAGAAACTCAGGGTCGCAGATGAGCTTGCGACGAATACGGAAAGTCATCAGTAGGGTTGCTTTCGACTCTTGGCAATCAGTTCCTCTATCGACCCTTCTGGTTCCTCATCGCGGATGCGTTTGGTGATCTCAGCCCAAGTTAGGCGAACGGGATGGGTGACCACCAAGGCACGAATGACATCATCATATGTCTCTCCCCCGATCTTGAGGGACTCCAAGAGCTTTCTCGTCTCCTGACTCACTACGATGATAGTAGTGGCCATAGTCTCTTTCCATAGTATCTATAGACATGGGGGTATATTAATGGGTTCATCCGGGAATCGGGTGGGTCTCAGGGTAGAGGTCCAACTCCACCGACCATGTCGTACCCCTTGATTCGGGGGTCTTCGGAGGGAGAGCCCCAGTGATCACAATTCGGGAGGGGGTTACCGTTTTGGTCGCTTCCCGGAGGTCCGCAGGGGTAGCGGATGGTTTTCAATTGCTCGAAAAACGCACCCTTCTGACCACCCTCAGTCAAGTTCTCCTCCGGACTTTAGGATGGTTCCCTCTGGGCTTCGACTTTCGCTCCTTCTGGTTCTCTGAAACCAGTGGCCCGTACTCTCCGACCCGGGCGACCGGCGCTATTCCACCGCCACCTGTTCCGCCGCCCCGTCCGCGATGTTCTTCGAATCCTGGACCCCGTATCCGCGAGGAGGGCTACGCTTTCTCAGCAGTAAGATGACAACCCCGGCCGCGGCGGCCGCCACGACGACCCCGACCAAGATGTAGCCATCGTAACCGGGAAGTCCGAGAACCCCGGTGGTCTGATTGGTCTTGCCATTTGAAGTGGAACTCGTGAAGGAGATCGACTGGGAAACCGCTGCGCCAGTCACCTTCACGGTCCCCGAGGATGGGCTTGCAACGAACGTGGTGCCACCAGCGCAAGACCCGACGAAGCACCGCACCTGCGGAATCGAGAATGAGTAACTCCCATTGGTTTCCTGAAAAGCAATCATGCTAGTCGTGGAACTCTTGGTGGAACCGTTCAGGGTCACGGACCAGCTGGTTCCAGTTGGAAGGCCCGTCTCGGTGAAGATCACGGAATAGGTGGTCCCCGTGCTTGCCTTGGCGAACGCTATGGACACGGTCTTGGCTGCGCCATTCACCGTCACACTGCCCGAGGAAGGTGTGGCCGTGAATCCTGTCACCGCACCAACGGTGTACGAGTAGGTGCCGTTCGCCTCGGTAAAGGAGATGGTGCTTCCGGTGGATGTGTGGGTCGTGGTGCCTACCGCCACCGACCAGTTCGTGCCAGAGGGCAGTCCCGTCTCCGAGAAGACGAGGGAGTATTGTCCCGGGGGCAATGCGGTGAAGGTGATGGCCTTGCTCACTGCCACCCCGCTCACGGTGAATGAACCTGATATGGGGGAGGCGGTGTACCCAGACACTACCCCGACATTGAACGAATAGGTTCCATTGGGTTCTGTGAAGACTATGCTCCCAGTGCCCGACTTCATGGACCCGTTCAGGGTCACCGACCAGGTCGTGCCCGACGGCAAACCGCTCTGGCTGAAGGTCACTGCGTAGGTGGCTGAAGTCGATGGAGTGAAGGTGATGGATTGGGAGGCCGCCGCACCGTTCACCTTCACCGAGCTTGACGAGGGGTTCGCGGTGTAACCGCTCACACTCCCTACCGTGAAGACGTAGCTCCCGTTCGCCTCTTGGAAAATCATCGTGGTGGTCGTGGAACTCTTGGCGGTGCCGTTCAGGGACACCGACCAAGATGTCCCCGAGGGAAGCCCACTCTCGCTGAAGGTCACTGCGTAGGTGCTCGGTGGGGGGGAGGACTTCCTGATAGTGATGATGGAGGAGTTGGTAGCCGTCTTGCCGTTCAGGTGGGCGGTGACCGTGAGGTTGACCAGACCCGCCGTCGAGTTCGCCGTGAAGAGCACCTGCGGCCCGGAGGAGATGTTGAGCTTGCCCAAGCTGTTGTTCAGCGACCAAGTGTAGGTCGATCCTGACGGGCACGTTCCTCCACTACACCCGACAGCGGCTGCGAAGGATAGGCTCCCGGACACGTTCACGGTCGCGGCAAGGGGGGTC
>JAKBKR010000258.1:0-944 GCA_021832495.1 bacterium
CTGGAGCAACCTGGAAACGGCCTTGGGGGGCCCTGCGACGAACCAAATGCCGGTCGAAGCCTACAATGACACCCATATTTCCATCTGGGGCGGTTCGAACCTAACGGGATGGCTGTCCGCGAACCTTCTGTTCGGACCAGAGAGCAATGTGATATTCTGGAACACCACGGCCTCCCTGATCGGCAACTCGACCTTCCTGAACAACGGGAGCTTCACCGCGTCTGTCTTCGTGTACAACCCGGCCAAACAAGCGGGGAGTGACTACATCTGGGGCAACCGCCTTTCCATGGCTCCGAATGCGGCGGTTGTCACACCGCCTCCAGGTCGGCTGGTCGTGGATGGCTCCGGGGATACCATCTACAACAACCAGGTGTTGACCAACTCGACGGCGGACACCCCGGCCTACGACATCTACACGGGCGCGGCCACCTCCTACAAGGACGTATGGAATGTTTCCAACCAGAGCGCGTCCAACTACCGCTTGGTCAATGGGTTCAACCTTACCGGGAACATCCTCGGCTTGGCCTGGCAAGGCGGGAACTATTGGGATAACTACTACTGCACCCAGCGCGCGCTACCCTACAATAATACGGGTGCGATCACATCCGGAGGGGATTACCTCCCGCTCGGATGCGCGACCCCTCCCGGGTTGACCCTTACCTCCTACAGCATCGTTCCCAATCCTGCGATCGTGGGCAAGCCTGACAACGTCACCGTGGTCGCCTCGGGCGGTGTTCCGCCGTTGACCGACACGCTCACAGGATTCCCGGGAAGTTGTACGAGCGTACCCCCATTGTCCTTCAACTGTACCGCCACGGCCACCGGGTTCTTCACGGTGAACGTGACGGTGCGTGATTCGGCGAACCAATCGGTGAACGGCTCGCTGACGCTCCAGGTCAATCCCGCCGTGACGCTGCTTTCCACCGCCATATCCCCTCCGTCCG
>JAKBKR010000258.1:954-3777 GCA_021832495.1 bacterium
GGGTCGGTTTGCCCGCGAACTTCAACGCAACCCCCTCATGCTCCCCCGCCCCCTGCCCCTCGAGCGGATTGCTCATCGTCTGGGCACTCAACAACACCCTCGGCGGGCTGAATACCTCCAACGGACCCTCGGTCAGATTCACGGCAGGCGCTACGCCCGGGATCACCCAGCTGAACCTTTCGGTGACGTACAATGGCCGGACTGTCAATTCTACGGCCAGCATCCAGATCGTGGCCGCTTTGCAGATCACGGCCTTCGGAGCCCAACCCAGTACGGTCGACGCCTTGCGCACAACGTACCTGAATGCCACGGTCGCAGGGGGCCTTCCGCCCTACACCTACGGCTATTCCGGACTCCCCCCGGGTTGTGCTTCCGCGAACACGTCCTCGCTGGCCTGCACCCCCAGCACGCCGGGTACTTACGCGATCCTCCTTACGGTAGCGGATGCCCAATCGCATACGCAGGTCGCCCAGACCGTGTTGGTCGTGGACCCGAGCCTCTCCGCGACGCTGTCCGCCTTGCCCGCCACGATACTTCTCGGGGGCACCGTCTACCTCAACGCCTCCGCCGCAGGAGGAGCCCTCCCGTATGCGTACACCTATGTGCCACTGCCGGCCGGATGCACTTCCCTCAACACGGCATCGCTCGCCTGTACCCCTTCGGTGAATGGGACGTTCTACGTGAACGCCTACGTCAAGGACGCGACCGGCGCCACATTCTCGACCTCGGCCGTCTTCACCGTCGTAGGCCCGCTGGCCGTGAGCTCTTTCACAGCGGTTCCGGCCAATGTTGCCCTGGGGCAAACGAGTTCCCTCGTTTCCACCGTACAGGGTGGATTCGCCCCGTATTCCTATGCGTACTCCGGCTTACCGTCGGGGTGCACTTCGGCCGACACCGCGAACCTTTCTTGCACCGCGAGCGTTCCGGGGCGGTTCACGGTGACCCTTTCGGTGACGGACAATCTCGGTGAACAAGCGTCGGGGGTCACGGTGCTCACCGTCCAGTCGCCGCCGGGGTATCCAATCATCGCATCCTTCACGGCCTCTCCGTCGACGATCGCCCTCGGGGGCTCGACGACGTTCGATGTGAGCGCCACGGGCGGATCGGGAACCCTGAGCTATGCTTACGCCAACATGCCCCCGGGATGTTCACCCGGGGATGTGTCCGTTTATACCTGCTCTCCTGCCCTCTCAGGGAACTACTCCCTGACGGTCACCGTCATGGATAGTGCCCAGCACGCCAGTGAAGCGACGACCGAGCTCATCGTCTCACCGTCCACCCAGGTCTTCTCCCTCCTCTCCGTCAACATCACCCCGGCCATCGGGACGATCGCGGTCAATGGCAAGGTCCAGCTCTCCGCCCAGCCCGTCTGTTCTCCCGCCCCGTGCCCGGCCTTCGGCATCGCTTACACCTGGTCGGTGAGCAACAACCTCGCGGTGGCCAGCCCGAACAACGCCCAAACTATAACGCTCACCGCCGGAAGCACACCCGGCACGGTGTCCCTCAACCTGCAGGCCCAGACACGAACGGGGGGTGTGGGGACGGCCATTACCATCTCGATACTACCCACGAGTTCGGGAGCGCCCCGGATCACCTCCTTCAGTGTAACTCCCAACCCTGTGGCCCTCGGAGGGACGGTACAGTTCTCGACCGTGACCCAAGGTGGGTCGTACCCGTTGTCGTACTCGTACACTGGGCTCGCCCCCGGCTGCGCTTCCCAGAACGCGGAGGTGTTCTCCTGTTCGCCGGGTATCGGGGGGCAGTTCAACGTGTGGGTCGTGGTGACGGACAAGACGGGGAAGACCGCGACCGCCCAGACGAACCTCTCGGTCACTTCTCCCGCGGGATACCCCGTGATCGCATCCTTCACCGTATCCCCTACCACGACGTCCGTGGGTGGGTCGGTCACGTTCTCGGTCACCGTCCATGGAGGCACGGGTTCCCTGAGCTACGTCTATGGGGGGCTGCCCGCCGGATGTCAGAACGCGGATGCGAACACATTGCAGTGTGCGCCCTCCACGGCCGGGAATTTCTCCGTGCAGGTGACCGTGACCGATGGGGCGGGCCGGTCCGTGGCGGCCACGACCCACCTCACCGTACTCACCGCCACGAGCTCCTCCAACAGCGGTGGATCCAGTCTGGGGATACTCCTCGTCATCCTCGCCATCGTGGTGATCGCCGTGGTGATCGCGATCGTGGTTGCTCTGTGGGTGCGCCGCCGAGGTCCCACCACATCTTTGCAACCTTACACCCCCGCTCCAGCTCCCACATCCGCTACAACCCCTCCCCCAGCACCGAGCCAGGGTCCACCGCCCCCCTCAAACCCACAGTGAAGGGAGGGGAAAGGAGCCCCTTTCCCTAACCGAACGGGTACGGGCAACCTGGGAGGGGAAAAGGTTCGGGGCCCGGACCAAATCGCTCCTCGCCTTAGTGTAGTTGAGGCGAGCGAACATGATGCGAATGATCGGACGGCGAATCCACTCCGAAAGGAAGTTCTGTTGCGACGAACAACCCCGGAACACGTCCCCCTTCAACATTTCCTCGTTCGCCCATCGGTTCCCTGCCCTACGCCCTGCAAGCTCACTCGAGGTCCGCTCAGCCATGGGAGGGCTCTGAGGGTCGAGGGAAGAAGGTATGTTCGGGGATCCCTATTTCTGGGAGGAGCTTGTTAGTGGTATCGGCGAGGTGTTGCTCACCTTTGCGGTCCTCCGGTTCCTTCGGAACGACTCGACCCGTCGACTTCTTACCCACTCCCCTCCGGTGGTCGACCAGTGGCGAGGTGCTTCAAGGTTCCCACGTGGAACGACCGGGAAGCCCTCCTTT
>JAKBKR010000259.1 GCA_021832495.1 bacterium
AAGCGGCTTCAGCGACACCGACTCTGTGTTCGCCTACCACGCGTCCACCTGGACCCCGCTCCCTAAGGACCCGTTCGGCAGCCGTCAGACGGTAGGCGCCGCGTGGGACCCCACTTCGGGGAATGTCGTGACGTTCTCCGGATACAACTACACGAGCGGAGGCGTATGTTTTGGCGAGGACGCGGACTGTCGGGATACCTGGAGCTATGTCAGTGGCACGTGGACCGAGCTCTGCACAGGCGGCGCGGCGCCCCCCGTCTGCTCGCCTGAGCCGGCCGCCCGCCACGCGGTCCTCTCAGCTTGGGACCCTTCCCTGAACGGAATGGTGGTCCTCGGGGGATACAATCAGTCGACGGGCACTCCCCTAGCGGACACCTGGCTCTGGACCGCGGGATCCTGGCAGGACCTCACGCCGTCCTCGGGCTCGCCTCCGGCCGTCTTCAATGCCCCATTGGCCTACGACGACTCGCCCCAAGACCACGCGCTCATCTTCTACGGAGGGAACTCGGTTGGTGGGGAGCAGACCTGGATGTTCCGCAACGGGACCTGGTCGCTACCGTATGTCCTCAGCGGGACGGTCACGAACGCGAGCACAGGAGCGCCGCTCCAAGGTGTCAACGTTACCGATGGCAGCAACTGGGACTTAACGGACGCCGCTGGCAGATACAACCTCACCGAAGAGAACGGCAGCGTGACCCTCCGGGCGATTACTGCTGGCTATCAGCCGGCGCGCGTGACCCTCGCGGTCGCCGGTAGTGATCTCGTCCAAGACTTCGCCCTCACCGCGCCATTGCGAGCGTACGCCAGCGGCAGCCCGACGAGCGGCAACGCCCCGCTCACCGTGGCCTTCACGGGAGGGGGAGGAGGAGGGGTTTCGCCGTACACGTTCGCCTGGAGGTTCGGGGACGGCGGGAGCTCGCTCTCCGCCAACCCGAGCCACACCTACACAACAGGTGGGGTGTTCCCTGCCAGGCTGTGGGTGAACGACTCAACCTCGCGGTCGGTGAGCGTCAACGTCTCCATCGTGGTGACCTCGACGCAGGCCCTCACCGCTTCTGCTTCCGCGAACGTCACGGTTGGATACGCCCCGTTGGATGTCCAGTTCAACGGGACCGCCTCGGGGGGTACTCCGACCTACACTTTCACTTGGAGGTTCGGGGATGGCACGGGCTCGCTCGTGAGGAACCCGGTCCACACTTTCCCACAAGGAACCTTCTCGGTCTGGCTTTGGGTGAACGATTCCCTGGGCGCCACAGCCACCTCCACGATCACGGTAGCGTCCGACCCGTACGCTCCGATCCAGGTTCTTGCCTCCGTGTCCCCCTCGTCCGTTCCGCTGGGAGCGACGGCCACCTTCTCTGTGAGCGCCTCGGGTGGATCCGGCCTCTACACGACCATCGCCTACGCGGGTCTTCCTGCTGGGTGTGCAAGCGCCGACCAGTTCACGCTCACCTGCACGCCGACGGCGCTCGGAACGTTCACGGTCAACGTGACCGTGACCGACAACCGAGGAAACTATGGGTACCAGGAGGTCACCTTGGTGGTCCATGCCCCCGGCCCGCTGACCCTCGCGCTGGTCGCCAGCCCGCACGGCCTTCCCCTTGGCGGCGCCTCTTGGTTGAACTCGACGCCTTCCGCCGGGAGCGGCATCTATGTCCGCTTCGCGTGGGCGAATCTCCCTGCGGGATGCTCCTCCGCCAACCTTTCGGACCTTCGCTGTTCTCCGGCGACCGCCGGCCACGACAACGTCACCTCGACGGTGTGGGACAGCACGGGGGCGACGGCGAGCGCGACGGTGGAGCTCGACGTCTATTCCCTCGGTCTGCCGCTCAGCGTTACCCTCGTCGCCTCCCCCGCCAACATCTCCCTTGGGGCCTCGGCCACGCTGCGCGCCTTCGCTCTAGGCGGGAGCGGGACGTACACGTCGTACGTTTGGGCGCTTCCCCCCGGCTGCTCAGGCTCGACCACATCCCAGGTCGACTGCGCCCCCTCGCGCGCGGGAACCTTCGTCGTGAGCGTCACGGTCACGGACTCCGCTGGGCATGTCGCTTCCTCCGAGACGAACCTCACGGTCTCCCCTGCTGGGAGAGGTCCGGTGGCACAAGGCTTCGTCCTTAGTTCGACCGAGCTCGTCGTCGTCCTCTTGACGGCTGTCCTGGCGGGCGTGGCCGTCGCGTGGATAATCCTGATGTGGAACTCCAGGCACCGGACGAAAGGGGCCGCTGGGCCGCGGGGAGGACGGATCCTCTCACACCCGCCCCCACCCCCGCCGGCCTCGGGCGCTGCTTCTCCCGCCCCTTCGACCCCGCCATCGGCCTCCGCTCCGCCAGGGTACTACGCCGGCGTCTCATGGGTCCCTCCACGTCCTGAGTGGGGTGAGCACCTCGAGAGCGCATTCGGGCAGTATACGGTGAGCCCCGCCGGATCGAGAGGAGGCGGCGGCTCTGTCCCTGAGGTCGCGTCACCCCCGAGGACCGGCTCGGCCGCGGGAGGACGCCCGTGGGTCATGGATGTTGGCCCCGAGGGCATCCAGGTCAACTCCTCTTCCAAGACCGACAGCGCGACATCTGAGGTCCGGGATCCGAGCCTAGGGGAGGACGCCGAGATGACCGCGGTGTTCGAAGAGTCGGAGGAGGGCCCCGTCCCGACCACCCCGCGCTACCCACCGGTCACGCCGGACCACGCCTACGCGGTGCTACAGGCCCTCGACCGAAGACCGCGAAGCATGGACGGGATCCGACAGCTCATTCGCCTGGAGGACTACTGGCTGTTGGGACTGGTCAGTGCGCTCGTGGATGCGAAACTGATCGCCTCCGGCACAAACGTCAAGACCGGCAGGACCGTCTTTGCACTGACCCCTGTCGGGCGGAAGATCGCCCGCCGGTCGTTGGGGCCTGGAGCTGAGGGTGCCGGCCCGCCCCCATCTCTTTCCGGCCGCCCGGAGGGGGCCCCCACTTCGCCCACGCATGGGTCCCCCGAGGGAAGCGCCCCTGCTCCGCTCGACCTCGTGGCCGGTACCCGTGTGACCGACGTGCAGCGCATCGGTGTCGAGAGGATGACCACGGAGGAAGACAATCCTCTGGAAGGCCTGCGGCCGGAGGACGTGAACCCCCAGTTGAAAGGTAAGAAGACCCTCCCGAAGTCGGTGCTTCAGCCCTTGGAGCTGCGCTTGAGCAAGGACCGAGGATCGGAGCTCCGGGACGCGTCGGAGAGAAAGGACGCCGACGCCAGGGCCAGAGAGCTCATGATCGCCGCCCGGAAGGCCAGGGAGCAGAAGGCGCAACGGTCTCAGTCGAAGCTCCAGCGGGAGCCGCGCCCAGAGGAACCTGAGGCCCACCAAAAGTAGGCCGACGTGAGACGCTCTGCGCGGCAAGTGGCGTCCCCCCTCGAGCGGGTCAAGACCGGAGACGGTGTGTCACGGAGCCCGGACCTGTGGGTGCGGGGTCGGGCGACCTCGGATAAAGGGGGTTCTCCATCGAAAATCGATGCGCGCGGGTGGTGGCGGTTCGGGAACGGCTAGATGTTGGCGTCCGGCGCTGGCGGTCTTGGTTCTGGTCGTCATGGTCATGCCCGTGTCGCCGTTGGGGCCTCACCTCAACGGAGGCCACTCTCCGGCGTCCTCCGTTCAAGCCCACGCCCTGGGCCTCATCCCGGAGACCCTCCCAGCGGGTCGCGGATCCAACGGGATGGCCTACGACTACTCCGATGGCTACCTCCTGATGTTCGGAGGTTCAGAGCCCGGCCAGATCTACCTGAACGATACTTGGGCCTT
>JAKBKR010000260.1 GCA_021832495.1 bacterium
CCGACAAGCGGTTTCTTGTCCGCACCCCGGGCCACAAAGAACACGAGAGCGTTCCCGATGCGGAACCCACCAATCCCCGAGACGGTGGCGAAGAGGAGAGAAAGGAACGTGATGTTGCCCACTAAGGTAAGGCCATACGCACCATTCTGTCCCCCCGGGATGAGGTGGAGGAAGATCAGCTTGGTACCTACCCACCCGAGGAGCTGGATAAGGATCGCCGAGATGAGACCGACGAAGGTGTTGATGCCAAAACGGATCGGCTTATTCTTGTCCGACAGCGGCTGCCACCCCCACTACTGGGAACGTGCCTCTGTCAGCATGCCCACGGTGCTACGTTTCGACCGTTTCGACCCGGAACCAGACGCCGAGGCCTTTGAGCGCTAGCTGGACCTTGTCAGCGAACCATATTGACTCCTTTATGGTCGCCTGTTTGTCCCAGTTGTAAACGAAGTCGTACTCGCCCTTGACGGGACGGAACCCCAGGTCCTCGAGCACTTCCGCGATGTTCGAAAA
Organism: bacterium; assembly: GCA_021832495.1. Classification (GTDB taxonomy): domain Archaea; phylum Thermoplasmatota; class Thermoplasmata; order Lutacidiplasmatales; family UBA184; genus JAJYEA01. The sequence goes on from JAKBKR010000260.1 coordinate 514, forward strand.
ACTGGCTCCCTCCGAATCCAACTGGACTTTGATGTACGTACGCATGGGTCGACCCAAAGGAGAGCCTCGCCGTATTTCAGCTATTCCGTGGAGCTAGACGAATTTTCAGGCCCCCTCCTCCCAGGATCGTGAGCGGTCCCGGCCGGGATTCAGAGGCGGCTCTCGTTGTATTCCTCAATCCGGGTAGCGACTGTTCTTCGAGAATGGGAGGGCTTCGTAGGTGGAATCGACGCCCCCGCCTTGAGATCCTCGACCAGACGTTTCATACGGTTTTCCTTTCCCCGGGCGGCATGATGGATGGCCACATCCTGCGTGCCTCGCGTCACAAGGAGGACCACTTTGCCGGTCTGGGTACGCCCAGTCCTTCCTCGACGTTGGATGGAGCGGATCTCCGATGGCACCGGTTCATAAAAGATGACAAGGTCCGTGGCTGGAATGTCGAGCCCCTCCTCCGCCACTGAGGTGGCCACGAGGCAGTTCACCTTCCCGTCCCGAAAGCTCTGAAGGACCTCTCCTTGCTGTTTCTGAGACAGTCCAACATCGCCTGCTCCGTGACTTGCCTGACCCACGAAACGCGCAGGGACGATGCGGGGGTCATGCAGGTCCTTGAGCGTTCGGACGGCGAGGTCAGCCATGTCCCGGTAATGCGTGAAAAGGAGGACCTTGGCGTCCGGTCGCTGGGTCAGTTCCCCCCGGACAAGGGCCACCGCTCGGGCCAGTTTCGGATGCTCCGAAGGGTCCACCTTCACGGACTCCCGCACCTTCTGCACCGCGCTGTCGGCAAGGAACATGCGCGTGGAAGGGGACCTCCGTCGTTCCGAAGAATCCATCCGCGCAAGGTACTTTTGGAGAGCTTCCACACCCTGGGTCTCGACCAGTTCGATCGCGTGGACCAACTTCATCGCAACCGCCTGGAGCGAGACCGTCTGCCAAAGCGACGGTGGAGGTGTCAGGCCGCGTGCCCGATACCGCTCCACCTCTCCGCGCAAACGAGCCCCGAGGTCGAGAAGACTCCGTCGGGACACCCGTTCCCCCGCCGGTATCTGGCCCGCACTTTCCAATCTTCGCTCGACCTTCTCGAGGGAATCTCGAAGCATATGACCCCGCTCCAGCAGAACTCTCGGGGGATCCACCTCCTCAGTCTCGATCCGGATCTCGTGCAGGTACGGCAGCACATCGACCTCCGACCCATCCCTGACCTCCAAACCCGATGGGAGGACACCCAGGCAATCCATGACCTCCCGCACCTTGGCCACGTTGTTGCCAGGCGAGGCGGTCATCCCCAGGAGTCGGCATGAGGCCGATTCTCGGAACGTACGGGCCAAGAAAGCGTACGGATAGCTCCCGGATGCTCGGTGCACCTCGTCGAACACGACGACCGAGAACACCGAAGGATCGAGCACCTCCTCCCGGATGTCGTTCAGGACAACCTGGGGCGTGGCCACTACGACCCGCCCCGCCACTTGGGCCCAGTCCCGATCCCCTCGACCGTGGAGACCCGTGAACACCCGCGGTCCCTCGGTCTTCAGAATCCGATGCACAGACTCTCCATGTTGTACCACCAATGGGCGTGTGGGTGCTAGGAATAGTGCGCCCTTTTCCGGTTCGGCCTCAAGATAGTGGGCCATCACTCGGAGCGCGATCGCTGTCTTGCCAAGGCCCGTGGGAAGGATGGCCAGCACGTTCTCTTCCAGGGCATGGTGGGCGATCGTGCGCTGGTATTCCCGCTCCTCCAGTGCACCTGCCCGGATACGGGGATGTTCAACGTATCTGATACTCATGGATAGTGGAAGTGTGCCCTCAAGCAAAGGCTCCGGTAGCTCATAGCACCTTCTGTTGCGGCGGAGAACTTTGCCCCTGCCTCTCCTTTGGGACAACGGCAGGAAGGGGAGCAATGGGTGAGTTCCCTCACCCTTCCTCACCACGAAAAGGATATCCCTGTCGCAGTTGTGGGTCGTACTAGGTGTGTGAACATGGCCGATTGGGGTCTTGAGAATCGGATGGCTCGAATGATCCGACCCTCGACGGGGAGGAGCGTCATGCTGGCGGTGGACCATGGCTACTTCATGGGCCCTACCCATCGGCTTGAAAAGCCCCGAGAGACCATCACTCCACTCCTGCCGTACTGCGATGCGATCGCCTTGACGCGCGGGGTACTTCGCAGTTCGCTCGATCCTTCGGCGGACGTTCCGGTCATCCTCCGCGTCTCGGGCGGCGCTAGCGTGCTCAATGAAGACCTCTCCCACGAAGACATCACCACCTCGATCGAAGAGGCGATCCGTCTCAACGCCTGCGCTGTCGCACTTTCCGTTTTCGTCGGTGCCCCCCACGAGCACGAATCGCTCGTCAACCTCTCAAAGTTGGTCGATGAGGGCGAACGGTACGGGATGCCTGTTCTCGCCATCACGGCGGTGGGGAAGGAGCTGGAAAAGCGGGATGCGCGTTACCTCTCGCTCGCCACGCGGATATGCGCGGAGCTCGGGGCCCATGTGGTCAAGACGTACTACTGCGACGGATTCGACAAGGTCATAGAAGGGTGCCCTGCCCCCATCGTTGTGGCCGGGGGTCCGAAGTTCAAGACCGACCGGGAGGCCCTCGAGCTCGTGAAGAGTTCCGTGGATCTGGGTGCCGTGGGTGTGGATATGGGTCGGAACATCTGGCAATCCGAGCACCCCGTGCCCATGATCCGTGCGGTCCGTTCGATCGTGCACGAGCGGGCGACCGTGGACGAGGCCATGACCATCCTTCAGGAGCCGGTCAAGGATGGGAATCTCGTCCCTTCTTCTCGCCGAGCGAGAACTCCGGCCAAGACTTGAGATCACTCTCGCGGTCGGTGGTCTCGCCACGGAGTGTCGTCCCCGCCGTCTTCCGGTGGAGTGATCTTAGATCTTCTCTGGGCTGTCGGATGGGGTAAGCGCTAGGCAGGCGTTCTCGACACGGGCTCCCGCGGCGACATGGTACCCGGGACCGATAATGGAGTGCTTGACATGCGCTCCCCGACCGATCTTCGCCCCATCCATGATCACCGCATCCTCGATAACTGCCCCCTCTTCGGCACACACCCCGTTCCCAAGGGTGACGTACGGGCCTACCCGCTTCGCATCGATGGTGACTCCGCTTCCCACGGCCACGGGTGGCATGACGAAGTTTCCCTCGGGAGTATTCCAGGGGGTCCGCCGTCGCTCCGGGTGCGTGAAGAGGATACGTTGTGCGTTCAGTACTCGCGGTAAGGTACCCGCATCTTCCCACCAAGAATC
>JAKBKR010000261.1 GCA_021832495.1 bacterium
GCTATCCGCAGGCGGCGGCGAAGTCTGCCCAGCTGGTCCCGACGGAGTACGCCTCGGCGCTGAAGTACGTGCTCTCCCCGAAGCCGAAGACCCTCGAGTTCCACGTGGACCCTGAGAAGAAGGCGCGGCTCCTGCGCCACTTCGGTCGTCGGATGTTCTTCACGGACCTGGACCTCGACGCGGAGGCGTTCGCCCGGACCTACGAGGAGAGGACCAAGATCGAGGAGGAGTTCCGGTGGATGAAGGGAGACGAGATGATGCCGTTCTCCCCGCTGTTCGTGCGGAGGGACGAGTCGATCCTGGCGCACGCGTTCATGGCGGTGATGGGGATGATGCTCTGGCGCCTCACCTGGAAGTGGATCCGCGCCGAGGGGATCCTGGACGAGGAGCGGGAGGTCCTGGAGGCGCTGGACGAGCTCGACCTGGTCCTGATGAGCCACGCTCGGCGCGGAGAGCTGCGAGGGGGAGAGTGGAAGATCGCAGAGCACGGCAAGCTCGCGGACGAGCTGCTCCAGAAGCTCGGGCTCGAGGAGGAGATCCCCGGGCACGAGGGCCATGCTACGCGTACAGGGGGCACGTCGCTGGCGACGGTTTGACCTCGAGGGAAGGGGTCTCAGCGACCCCCAACTCTGAAAGTCGGGTCATATACTCGATAGGAACCACAGGCACCAGGCAAACGTAGAACTGGCTGTGTCACCACGTGGGGTTCCCATTGGGAACCGACGCGCTAGGGTGAAACGATGTAGAATCCCACGTAGTAACTCGAGGCGACCGGATAGTACGCGGAGCTCGTCCAGACCGCCAGGGACGGCTGGCCGAAGGTCGAACTGGCGACGAACGGGCAGGAGACATTGAAATTGAGCGTCCCCCCAAGGGGAAGCACAATCGGGAGAGGCACCGCTAAGGTCAGTAGCCACATCTTCGCGGAGGTCACCGTGATCTGGGCCCACCCCACCGAGCCGTGCGAGGTAGGGGTCGTGTAGTTCAGGGTGAGGTGGAGGAGCGGAGGAGATTGCCCGTACAGGTAGACGCGGCCCGCCCCGGTGGACCCCTGATTAGCCGCGCTAAGCGGGGCTCCCATCAGCACCTGGCTTGGCGGGTAGGGAGCAGAACTGTTGAACCTCCCAAGATAGACCGAGGCCCCGAAGCGGTCCCCCGAAGCCTCGCCCAAGTAAGTCACACTGGCCGACCCGGCGGTGGTCGCGGTCCCGTATGACCAGCCGGTGCCGAAGAAGAGGTAGGTCTTCCCGGTGCTCCCCGCCCCCGGAGCCCCCGCTCCTAGGTCCATCCCCGAGTCCCGGTCGGGATCTCCTCCCGAGGAGAGCGCAAATCCGAACTGGTCCCCGGCCGACACCCCGGTGATCGTCGCCTGTGGGCGGGCGTAAAAATAGCGGACGCTCACGTCCCAAAGCACTGGGCTCCACATACCATTCGTCCGCAGGAGTACCCGATATCTCAACTGGTTCCCGGAACTCTCCCCTCCGTTGAACCAGTAGTAGCTCTGGTTCAGAATGTTCCCGGACCAGTTGGCCCCTCCGTCGCGAGAGACCTGCACGGCTGTGTAGGTGCCTGGGAACGCCGTGCTATTGTTAAAGACCTGCACTCCGGTGATGTAGCCCGGGGCTTGGACGGTAGGGGACACCCAGGACCCGTTGTCGACCGCGCGGGCGAACTCGAGATTGTCGACTTGGAACTCGTTGGCGCCGTCGGGATTCGTGAAGAAGAAGCCTCCTGGCTGTCCTGAGGTAACGAAGGAGAGGCTGGTCTGTCTGGCGACCAAGTAGCCGAGGGAGTTGTTGAGGTAGATGTCGTAGGAGTTCGTCCACGCGTTATAGTCGATAGCGAAGTAGTACCAGACATTGTTGTGAAACGGCACAACGTTCGTCCACGTTGTCCCGGTCATGGAGTATTGGAGGTTTCCGGTGTAGCTGTTCGAGTCGTAGAACCGTGTATAGGTTAGAGCCACTCCACCCGACGTCAAGAGGTAGATGTTCGCTTCCAGCGTGATGATTCGGATGTCCATCGAGACGACCGCCCCCGGCAGCGGGTTGGTGTTCGACCCCCTCACGAAGAGGTTGTACACCTGGCCGCTCGTCCCCGTGTTTGAATAGTCTGCCCCGTTCGGAGCGCTCACGGACGTCGTGGACTCCTCAGTCCAGCTGGGGGTCGACGTCCCTCCGCCGGAACCGTGGGTAATCGTGTAGTTCCCCGCTGGGGTCCCCGAGGAGCTGCTGGTCGAGTAGGCGGTGTCGAAATTATCCTGGAACCCCTCCTCAGAGAGTAGCTCGAGGTGCCCGTTGTCCAAGACCCCGCCTGGGTCCTGCGACGAGTTCGATGGTTCTCCCGGAGCGTAGGGCACATTGCCGCTGGACATCGAGCTACCGATCGCCTGAAAGTCCGCTGTGGTCGAACTGACCGCAATGGACGAGTCGTTGAGGTGGGTCGAACCGTACACCAAGACCTCGCCTGTGCCCGCGCCCGAGGGGGCGAAAATGGTGGCGGAAAGTCCGAAGACGATAGGTGAGAAACGGTCGTCCGTCGAGCGGAGGAGCAGGCGGAATCCGAACGAGCTTCCAGCGTCCCCCCCAGGGAACGTCACGTTGCCGCCCGAGGCGCCGACCGTAAGCCAGGTACTCCCACCGTTCGCGGTGACCTGGACGGTCAGAGAGGAGTGTGGGGTCACCGTCGCGTTCCAGTTGACCATTGCATTGACGGCGACGGCTCCCACGTTCGTCAGGCTCGACGTGTACAGGCCCTGGACCTGGATCGAGTAAGTGAACGATCTGAAGTCGTTGATGAACCCCGTGGTCGGACCCGGCGAAGACTCGCCGCCCGCCGATCCTCCTTGGTAACAGGGCGCGATCCCGAGGTAGAACTCGTTAAGCGTCCCCGCCGAAGTGCCCGTATTGAAGTATGTGACGTTCGAGACCTCCTGGACGTTGTTGATCCACAGACTGTACTGCTGTTCGGTGTTGTCGTAGAGGATGTCGACCTTGTACCAGGTGTTGTACTGGTAGGGAAGGGGCTGCGCAAAGCCCTGGAAGGAAGAGATGGTCGGGCCGCTGTAGGTCTGGTAACGCCACTGGCCCCCGACCATGCCGGCCACCGCGTCGGTGTAGACGTTTCTTCCGTTGACGTCGACCCCCATGAAGCCGAGACAGTCACCCTGGGTGAGCATCGCGTAAGCCTCGACAACACCCCTCGAGGGCAGGGTAAGCACGGCATTCGTGTACACGAAGCCCGAGCACGCCGTCGTACCTGAGAACTCCACGCTGCTCGTGCCGGGGATCGCCGCGGGGGTGTTGACGGGTTTCCCGATAGTGCCGCACTGAGTCGAACCTACCCAAGAAGTGGCCGGCCAGGTAGTGATGTTCGGGGCGTAAAGCGAGGACGCGGCGTACGTGAGGTTGAGCGCCGCGGGGGCCACGGCGGATGAATAGGCGTAGACGTTGTTGTTCGGGTTGGCACTGGCGAGGGAACTTCCCGTCGAGGTGAACTGAGAGGATGTTGAAATGGAGACCGAGGTCCGGCTGACCGATGATGCCCAGTTCGGGGCACCCACCGCCAGTCGCGGCCCTCCGTTGTTGGAAGTCTTCCAAAGCCCGGCGAGGCTCCATCCGAACCCCGACCCTGGTTGCCCCGGGAAACGCTGGATCACCTTGCTTTCGTTGTACGTGAGGTAATCCCCCGCAAAGAGGTAGACCATGTCGCTCCCCGGAGCGCCCACGGCGACGTCCTGCCGTAGGGCACCCCCCATGT
>JAKBKR010000262.1 GCA_021832495.1 bacterium
GCCGTTGCTCGACCAGCATCCACAGGCTTGAGACGGCGAGGAGGTCCCCGAGCGTGTCGGGCACGGAATGCGCGAGGATGAATATCCGAGGAAAGGCCACAGTGGCGATCCCGGCGGCGGTAAGTGCCACCCCGTCCGAAGGAAAAAGACGGCGGAACAAGAGGAACAAGGGAAGAACCGCGAACGCACCGAGTACCGGGACCGTGACCTGTAATGCGCTCAAAACGGGGGTCGAGGTCGCCTCTGAGACCGCCCCACCAAGTATGAACATCCCGGGGAAAAAAGGATACCCGAAACCTTTGCCCGGATACCCCGAGAGCAGGAATTGTCCATGCTCCACAAGGTAATTCGTGAGATAGTAGTATTCCCCGGTATCGGAACCCCAGATGGGGTAGAACCCAAGGGGTTCAAGCCCCAAGAAAAGCGCCAAAAAGAATAGGCCTCCGAGCAGAAGCAAGAAGTGGACCCGGATTCCCCGGGAGGCGATCGGGGGGGTCATCCCGTGGTCCATGCCGGAGGAAAGGGGCCGAGCCGGGACCTACCGCTCCTCGTCCTTGGATGAGCGTTTCCACTCGGAAACAGGACCGGTGCGCACACCGGCTGCGTGGACCAATCCGACCTTCACATCCTTCTTGACCGCCTTCTTGGCTCGGACGGCTTCGTGCTTGGCGGCCCTGGCCGCCCGCGCCGAGTCCCGGGCCAGTGCCCGGGCCCCTCGAGAAACTTCCCCAGGAATGGCCTTGAAGTCCTTCTGCAATGCTTTGCGGGCCTTGTGAATCCGTACTGCGGCGCGGAAAAGGGCGAAGTCAATCTCCTTCGACCACCGGTCCATGTCCTTTTCGAGGATCGTGGGCAATCGGGCAATGTCCTTCTCAACATTACGGAGCTCGGCTTCAAAGTCCCCACCCAACCCCCGGGCGGCGCCTCTCAATTCGGCGAGGTGTTCCTTGAACCGGGTCTCATCGCTGGACGGCATATCCACTCCTCTCTCGGGCCATGGACGCACGACTTAATAAGTACTCTCGGCCTTGGCGCCGAGCGTCGTGCGGTTGTCGCAAGGCAGGGAAGGATCGCCCACGAGGACAGCGTGAGGAAGGGTCGCCAGTCTTCATTCCTTGGCCGGAGGAAGGAGATTTCTACCCTCAGGGAAGGCATCCTAGACCTCGGAGTGATCCGTCGCCCAGGGATTCCATTACCAACATTGGTGATTATCGTTCTTCTCATTTCAACCGGGTCAAGTGTCTCGGCACACCCCGTCCCGACACCCCGTGACGCGGGGGTCCCCTTCTGTCACCCTCCTCTTTGCGGATGGGTTCCGGCCAATGTTCCCGCATACATCGTGCAGTCCGAACCATCACTATATGGAGTGGCTTACGTCACCCCCCAGTCGTTGGCTGTGGTCGGCTTCGGGGGCACCATACTCCGATCGGGAGATGGCGGGCGCAATTGGACGGTGGTTGCCTCTCCCTTGCCCGGGGTCACCATGACCAGCCTCATCGTCCTTCCAGGAGGCACGCTGCTGGCCGGAGGTTCGAACGGAGATCTCATTGCCTCCCAGAACGCCGGGGTTTCTTGGTACGACTACTACCCCTCTGGAGGGCTACGTGGCAACGTGACCGAGATGGGGTACACGTCTCTGAGCTTCCTTTACGCCTCCACGAGCGCAGGGTTGTTCGTGAGCCACGATGCGGGAGAGACTTGGAGCCCGATGAACACTCCCCTTTCCGGTGCGGTCAACGCGGTCGGATTCTCTTCACCTTCTGACGGTTGGATTGACATGGGAATGTCCGCCCAGGTCTACTTCACCGGTGACGGAGGAGGGCATTGGACCGAGCTGAAGCTGGGCATCAGCCCCGTCTTCGCATCCGACATCGTGGCCACCGGTCCCTACAGTGCCTGGGTGCTGCAATACCAAGGATACGTGTTCTCGATCACGGGGGGGACCAATTCCACGGAAACGGACCTTCCGACCCAACAGAAGACCCACCAGATCTTCGCTGACCCGCCCTACGCCTGGATCGTTTCGGATGATGCCAACAATTTCTACACCGCGGATAACGGCAGGTGCTGGATCGAAGAGTCCGTCCCCTCCATTCCGGAAATGTACGCCGTGAGCTTCAACACTCCACAGGACGGCGTTATTGCGGGCGATGGACCGATCTGGTACACCACGGACGGTGGTTTGGGCAGCAACGACTCGAACCCCTGCATTTCCTCTTCGCCGAATACTCCGTGGGAGTTGTACGGCGCTGGAGGCCTTGGGGTCGCGATCGCGGTCGCCGTATCCGTGATCGTATGGAGGTCTCGTCGAGGCGGTCTCGATCCTACAGAAAGTACACCCCCGCCACCCGAAGTCGTCCACAGATTCCACCGGAAGCTCAAACTCAGGAACCGCAAGCGCTATCTCCACTGAAGGACGTAGGCTGCGACGCCGTGTCGCGAGGCAGGCTGTCGTACGCCACAGCCAAGGTTAAATAACTTCGACTTTTCCAAGCCGCCATCTTCGGACGGGAACGATGCGAGTGAATCTGAGACTTTGGGGAGGACTGGCGGTTTTCATTGCGACGATCATGGTGTCTTCGGGAGGAGGGCTGGCCTTCATAACCCAGTCAGCGCCTGGAAGCGCTGCCCCCGCGTCTCCCCACGCACCCCCCCTCATCCTTCCAAAGGTCACGAGCGGGAGCTTGCCCGAGTTTCCGACTAACCTGACCCATTTCATATACATCGTCCGGGAAAACCACGTTTTTGATGACTATCTTGGGGATTGTGCCCTCGATATGAACAAGTCCTGTGATGGAGGTACCGCTTACAACAGCACGACAAGCGGGACGAAGACGGAGACGGCACCGAGTGGAGATCAACTCTTGACCCCGAACCTCCACAGTCTGGGACGGCAGTATGTGACCTTCGACAACATGTATTCATCGATCGACCCTTACTCGGCCCAAGCCCACGCCTACCTATTCTCTGCCAATTCTTGGGGCTCGACGGATAGCTGCGCTCCCGGAGGCGTAGAGGGAACGGGATCAACGACAGAATGGGGAGTCTACAACAGTTCCAGCGTGAAGGCGGGCAGTTGCGCTTGGGCTTCGGATTCCGGCTCCCAAGCCTATGATTCTACGGGAGGATCGATCTTCGACCGCTTCCTGGGTTCGAACGTTCCCCAGTCCAAGACCACAATCCCCTTCCTTTCCGATGGTGACATCATTTGGGAACTCTCAAGCCCGGGCTGCTCCTCGAGTTCCCAGACCACGATCCCGGGGGACACCCAGAAGTCGCTCGAGTACGTGACCGGTTGCACGAATGGTTGGTGGATGAACACGACTTCTGGCTCTCCGGACATGCCTCCTACCGTCAACACGGCCACTGGAATCCCCCAGATGCTTTGGGAATGCCAGTACGCTTGCAGCGGCATCGCACCGAACCCCTTCCTCGATTCCTACGCGTCGAACTCGTTCCTTTCTTACGTGAGTGATTACGGACTTCCCACCTACTCCTTCGTCGAACTCTTTGATGACCATCCCGGGAACAATTGTGGGGCAGGCCAGCCCACTTGCATCAAGGAAAATGATGCCGCCATGGGCCAGATCGTCAACTCGATCATGAACAACTCGGCCTACAAGAGCAACACCGTCATCGCCGTCACGGAGGATGACACCCAGAACGGCCAGAACGATATGGACCACGTGAACAGCGGTCGACGATTCCCCTTCGTTCTCATCGCCCCGCACACGGTGGAAAAGCAAGGGGGTCCGA
>JAKBKR010000263.1 GCA_021832495.1 bacterium
GCCTGCCACTTGTACACCGAAGGCACCCAGGGGGTGCCGATCCCCAAGGTCGTACCGGGGATCGTCTCCGACAGCGAGAGCGCCAAGACGCTCGTTCCTCACTACACCGTGGCGGAGGAGGTGGCCGCCGCACAGCCTGCAACGGTACTCCAGCTCGAGGCTGGAGGTCCTACCCGTCCTCAAGAATCACCCATCAAACCTGAATTTTCCGCCTCTTCCGCAACCCGCCCTCCCTCTTCCTCTTCTCCCGCCGACGCCGTACCGTTGCCACCTCCTCCACCAGGGCTTGGTTCCCCCTCTCCTGTCCTGCCCACGTCGACTCAGAACCCGCCATCTGAGCGTCCGACGGCGCCCACCCCCCCGTCTCTGCCCAAAGGCTCGCCTCTCCCTTCGAGCCAGACCCGCGCAACTCCCTCTCAGGCCCCTCCAACCACTCCCTCACCACCTCCCCCTTCACCCGTTCCGAGTTTTCGCTGGCGAACGCCCCCGATAGAAGAGGGGGCGCTTTCCGCGGATGCCACTCTCTCGCCATCCCTCGGGCGCCCCCTTCGGGATCGGTACAAGGCAAAGCCTTAGGCTGGGCCGATGTTCGGCAGGCTCAAGGACGGTGTGGGTCTTTCTTCCGAGGAAAGGCAACGGGCTATTGAAGAGCCGGGCGATTCCTGGCGCACATGGTTCCTCACCACTGGCCTCAAACCATGGATCGTCCTGCTCCTGCTCATCGTCGAAAGCCTTGGGATCGTCTCCATGCTCCAGGTATTGAGTGGGGCTGCCGCCTTGCTTGTTTTGGGTCCGCTGGCAGCCTTACTCTACGTCGACATCTTGTTCTGGAATTTCCTATGGCGGGTCCCCTCACTGGATGAGTGGAAGACTGGGGAGTTCAGGAATTCTTGGTGGCAACCCTTTAAGATCGGACGCTGGACCCACGAGTACGCCATTTGGAAGTCGGGGAAGGGAAAGGAAATCGCAATGTCCGACGTGAACCCTCACGATTTCTTGTAGTAGTTTTTGAGACCGACTACCCCGCCCGATTGGGTGCTCCCTCTAGGCAGTTTGATGGTGAGTCATCTAGTAGAGTAGGAGCTGGAGTTCCTCTCCCCTCTTACTTTATTTTGAATTCATACAAGGCGCGGGCATTGGGACCACTTGTCTCGGCACCAATCTATCTTAACCCTTAGGTCGGGGGGTGAAAATGAACTCGTCCAAAAACGAACTGCTACCATACTTCTATTCAGAAATTCAAAATGCAGGAAAGTGTTGGGGAGGGGCGTGCGCCCCTCCCGTTCGGTCTATCTTCTCTTCCGTGGCCTAGGGCTTCCCTGGGCTGGATGGACCTGACCAGGGCTCCGGAGAGGAAGGCTTTCCTCCACGGTTCTTCGGGGCAAGGAAGAGATACCCAATCAGCGCACCCACGATTATCCCGACTACGATCAGTATCGCGCCGAGCGCTCCCACGGAGATCCCAGCGGGCTGAACGGTCGAGTTCACATAGGTTGTCTTGGTGGTAGTGGTGTTGTTGTAGATGACGACGATGTTCGGGGGGGCCTGCACCACCGTGAAGGTCGTGCTGACGTTGGCATACGCCTGTGGGTATCCATGGGCTACGTTGAGGGTGTCGTTCGACGCCAATGTCACCGTGTAGGTTCCTGGAACGCTCAGTGAGAGCGTCAGGTTTCCGCTCACGGCTCCCGCAGCGATTGGGACGGAAACAGTTGAGAACCCTGTGGGGCCCGAAACGATAACCGACCGGGCCGAGGCTTCTGGCCATATCGACCCGAAGGAGATCGTCACGTTGCCGGCCTGGAACACTTGCCCAGAGGTCGGTCCGTTGATCACGGCAAGCACATGGAAGAACTCATTCGACGTGATGGTCTCCAGAGTTGCCGCGGTCATCGCTCCGGTCATCGGGTTCGCTGTCATGTAGCTCACTGTGATCGTGGCCATCAACCCACCGTAGGGTAAGTCCGTGCTTCCCGCGGGTATGCAGAAATTGACCAACGATGTGGTGTTAGTAATGGATGCCAGAACGTTAGTGACAGTCGACCCGCTCCCGATGGCCAAGGGCACCTGGAACCAGTTCGCTGTTGCACAGGGCGTTCCTCCCGCGTTCGTTCCGGACCCAGATATCCCCGAGGCGGCATCGATTCCGAACACTGCGGATACACCGGTAGCTGCCCCTGCAGTTGCGTTGGTGTTCACTGCGAAGTTGATGTCTGTGGCTCCAACATAGGCGTTGTTCGTGACTCCGGACGTTGGTGCAACGGTCAGGCTTGGGATTGGTTCGAAGGGCACCGAGACTGTCGCTGCCTTCGTGACCGTGGTGGTTCCCATTGCTGCTGCGTAGAAGAAGCCAGAGACATTGGTCGACGCTGTGAAGTTATAGCTCCCCGCTAAGAGGTAGAACCAGGTCGTGGGGGTCATTACCGTGGCGGTGAAGGTGGCTCCCGTTGTCCAGTTTGTGACGGTGATCGTCCATGCGCCTCCGGTCGGTCCACCGAGGCCCGCCGTCAATCCTGTCTCTGAGAAGGTAACATTGTAGTACTTCGACAGAGAGGGTGCGCACGGGGTCGGATAGTTAATCGGAGCGTAGTCGCCTCCTAGGCTGATCAGACCGGGGCTCGTGTACGGGTAGCTGCCCTCGTCGTATGGAAGGGGTACCGCACAGGTGTAGTCGATCCAGTCATTACCACCCTGCCACCCGTATCCCAAGATGTTCCCACTGAGGTCGTACCCGTTGACAACACTGACCACTAAGGCGGACTCTACTGTCACATTCCACTTGTCAGAATAACTGACCTTGGCTCCATCGTAAATGTCGGAGGTCGGGGAATACGCCGTGGGGTAGGTGTCTACGATATTGTTGTAGATTGTGTTGCCAGCGCTGAACATCCCGATGCCGATTGGGACCGAGGCGGGGGCACTCATGTTCGATACAATGGTGTTGCCCCATATCGTGTTGTTCGAGGTCACGCTGGCATCGTTGTAAACGATGATCGAGGGAGTGGCTCCATCATTGATGAAGGTGCTATCCCCAATGAGCGAGCTGGTTACGTTCCAGAAGAGGACGTTCGCTGCAGGGAATCCAAGACCAAAGGTAGTGGATGGAGCAAACCATCCCGTGATCCCGTGGCCGTTCCAGATGGACACGTGGCTCGCGTTGTAGACCTGTAATGGTAGGTTGTCCGACGCACCGATCACATTCCAAGGTGCAACGTAGGTCATGGAGAATGGTGCTGGACTATTGATGTCCACGTAGTCCGTTGTCCCCCAAATCAAAAGACCTGGGAAGACCGTAAACCCATAGTCGTTGAACTGGTTAAACTCTGGGGCGATGCTGTTGAATTGTTGGTTCTCAACCATGTATGGGCTCGCGAGCGTTCCCGACCCACCCGTTGAGATGTTTGCAAGCTGTGCATTGTTGCCTGCAAAGAGGGGGGTGGTGATCCCGAGAGCGGTGTTCTTCGCCATGCTAAAGGCGAAGGTTGGGATCAGAGTTGTCAAGTTCGCCATCATTGGGGTGTAGTCGCTGAACAACGCTTCGATCGAGTAGTTTCCCGGTGGCAGGTTGTAGGTGGCGAGACCGGTTGCTGGGGTCGGGGCCCACGCTGCGGTGCTGTGCTTGAAGTTCGTTGTCTTGCCATAGTTGAAGAAGAGGAAGGCATTCGATGGACTAACCGCACCTGTGACCTTCATGTCTCCTTGGGTGGGGACCTTGGAGGCATTCCAAAGCGGTGTGAGGAACG
>JAKBKR010000264.1 GCA_021832495.1 bacterium
CTTCCGGTGCCGCTACCGGCGCCGGGTGGTGGTGGAAGGACTCTTCGGAGCATTCAAGCGCCGGTTCGGGGATCGCGTACGAAGTCGCCAGAGGCACCGTCAACGAGCGGAGATACTGGCGCGGGTGGTGGTGTGGAACCTACTGGCGGTGGTCTACCACCGTACATGAAGCGCCGGGTGGATTTTCCGGGCACACTCGCGAGCGTGGACTGGAGTGGTTCGTTCCGTGCCCCAAGAGACTGCCTCAGGACATCATGCATCCGCCTTGATGCTTCACGATCGAAGATTTTCAGCGAGGAAGCGAGTTCGCCAAATGGCGGGCTAAGGTAGGGTACTGTCTGCTTAGGCAATCGAACGGACGTACTACGGTGGGTTTCCCATCGATAAGGGAGACACGACTGCTTTCCGCAGGATCGAGAGGATGTCGGATATGGATCCCCGTACCTGATCCTTGCCATCCCGGCTCCGGATGGTGTATGTTTGCGCGCTGAGGCTTTCCCGGTCCACGGTGATCGCAAAAGGGACACCTATCTCGTCGAGACGGGCATAGCGACGACCTATCGATCCCGACTCGTCCATGCTAACCCTGAATCCCTCGGTGCGTAGGGTGTGGTAGAGCATCGTCGCAATAGGGCCGTGTTCCTTGGGAATGAGGGGAAGCACCCCGGCAACCGCGGGGGCGAGGTATGGAGGCAGGGACCAGACGATCCGGTCCTTCTCGTTGTGTAGGTGAACATCCCCCAAGCCCCAAACATTCCGGTCTACCCCGAAAGTGAGTTCCAAAACATGAGGGATCAAATGCTTCCCACCGTCCAAAGTGACCCCAAGATCCGACTTGGAACCCTCCGAATGTCGGGAAAGGTCGTAGTCTCCCCGGTAGTGCACGGCCCCCATCTCCTTGAACCCGCCCAAAGACTCAAGGTTCAGCTCGATGTCGTACTGTATGCGGTTGTAGAATGCGCGCTCCCTGTCGTTCTTCTCGAACAAGCGGATCTGGCCTTCTGGATAACCCAGGACGTCCCGGTAGAACCGATATGCCATGTACAAGTGATAGGCATAGAATCCCGGCATTTCGCCGGATTCGACCAACTGTCGGAGCGCTACTGGTTCCGCGCGGTTTGCCCCCTGGGCACGACTGCGTGCCGTGAGCGCGGGTACCCGCGCATCCGGTGGAACTTGCCATGAGGGAGACGGCGCCTCTGGGTCGAAGAATATCTGCAGTTCGGCCTGGGTGAACTCGCGCAGTCGAAAGAGGACCTGCCGGGGTGCGATCTCGTTGCGGTAGACCCTGCCGACCACCGCGACCCCGAGGGGAAGCTTCTTTCGCATCACGTTCCAAAGTCGCGAAAACGCAAGGTAGCTCGATTGAGCGGTCTCAGGGCGAAGATACCCCCGCTCACGTCCCTCGGGTCCAATGTCGAGGCCGAACATGAGGTTGAACGCCTTGGGTGGCGTGAGCCGGCCCTTGCCGCACTTGGGGCACTTCCTCTCGGATTGGGAGAACTGCGCCTGGATCTCCTCCACCTTGAGCCCCTCCACGTCCTTGATACCCCATTCTTCAAGCAGTGAATCCGCTCGGAACCGTTCCCCACACGCATCGCAGGCCACCAGGGGATCCGAAAAGTTGTCGAGATGACCCGATGCCCTTAGAACGGACTCAGGGAGGACGAGCGCGGGGTCAATCCGGTAGTACCCTGGAGAGAGGCCGACGAACCACCGTTCCCAGGCCGTTTCGAGGTTTCGTTTTACGGAGGAGCCTGCGTCCCCGTAATCGTAGAAGCCCTGGAGCCCACCGTATATCTCAGCGGTCGGCCAGAGGACCCCCCTTCGCAGGAAGGACGCCATCAGAGTGTCAGTATCCATGCGGGGGGCTAGACAAACAGTAAAATAGCTCTTTGGTAACAGTTCGCCCACTATGCCTTTCCCCGAGGCCACCAACCGGTTGCTCGTCAAGAAGATCTGCATGAATTGCTCCGCGCGCAATTCCATCCGAGCCACCCACTGTCGAAAGTGCGGTTACTCGGGTCTAAGGGTAAAATCCAAGGAGAAGTCCGGGAAGACCAAGTAGGACCCTCTCTTTTGACGGGAGGAGGGTTTCCCGAACCGATAACCTAGAGCTTCGAGTCTGGGGAATCTTTCAGGGGAGCCCTCGTGCACCGCGTTTTGGAATGGACACGAGGAGACATTTGTGCCAACCCTCCCCCGGACCTTTCTAAGAGGGCGTAGGATAGCTGGCGAGGATTGGGGTTGAAACCGGAACGGAGGTTATCTCGACTCTGCTCGTGGGCCTACCTTCCATCCTGCTCGGACCACGCACCCAGGGGGGACGAATCCGACGACTGGAGTACATAGTGATCCCGGTAACCCAATATCAAGGATAAAAGTCTTTGAGCGCTCTCGAACATTCCCAGCGTACCTCTTCGAAAGCCCATTCTTCATGCGCCGTATCACTTGCCCCAAGACTCTTCCCGGAATGCTCCAACCACCACAACGCTTATGGTCCGCCGGAGAGTAGAGAATCCGGGAGTAGGGCGTGGCCAGAAGTATGCTTCGCAAGAGCGCCCTGCCGGCGCTCTTTACGTTCGCAGTCCTTGGATTGACCATCCTCAGCTCTTCAGCAACCTTTCCCGTCCTCTCCACCCTAAAGGTAAACCCATCGATTTCTGACGGTGCGGTACTTCCTGTCGTGAGAACGTCTGCTCATGACCTTTCACCCCTCCGAGAGTTCCCCAGCTCCGGGCCCAGTGCAAGAACCCCGGAAAAAACGCTCAATCTGCGGAATGGATCGCTCGTCTCGGGGAATGCTCAGCCTGCGAACGGACTCAAGCCAGATGCCGTGGCCTATGATTCTGGGAACGGCAAGATATACGTCGCGGAAGGAGGGGGCGATCTGGTCAGCGTCATTGATGCCACCACCGCGCAACTGGTCGGTGTCATTTCCTTGAAGGGAACTCCGGGAACGGTCTTCTACGACCCCCTGAACTCTCAGGTCTACGTCGCGGTCCCATCCTTGAACGAGCTGAATGTCATCAATGACACGCTCGATTCGGTGGTCGCCAACATCACGGTCGGGAATCTTCCGAGTGCGATGGCCCTCGACAACCGGACGGGAACGCTCTTTGTGACCAATTGGTACTCAGGGAATATCACCGAAATCAATGGGTCCACCGACAAGACCTTCGGGTCGCTTTCGGGATTCCAGGACCCGTACGCTATCTGCTTCGATCCTACGAACGGGTACCTCTACATTTCGGAGCTCTATCTTGGCAATATCACCGTGGTCAACGCGGTTACGGGTGCCAATGTGACATCTGTCCACATAGGTCTCGCAACATACCCCTACGACATCGCCTACGACTCCGCAAAACAGGAGCTTTTCGTCACCGACAATTACAACAACACCGTGAGCATCATCAGCGGTGTCACCAACCGCCTTGTTTCCACCCTAGTGATCGGCTTCGGTCTCAACGCATATCCCACAGGGATTGTCTACGATTCAGGGAATCAGGAGGTCTACGTAACGAACGTCGGGCTCGTCAACGTCACTGTGATCAACGGGACCTCGAATGCCATCATGCGCACGATCACCGTAGGCCAATTTCCACAGGATGCCGCTTATGACCCGAAGGATGGGGAAGTCTTTGTCACCAACTTTGCCTCCGACAACGTGAGCGTTATCGACGACCAGACCAATTCGGTGCGATTTTCGATAATGGTCGGGGTGCAG
>JAKBKR010000265.1 GCA_021832495.1 bacterium
AGGGGTCCCTCCCGAGCCTCCGGGCATCATCCCCCCCCATCCCGAACCGAGTTCCAGCCTTTAATAGGCTCGACCGTTACCCGGACCGGGGGTGATTTTCGTGGGCAAGGCAAAGGCGGTCGCCGAGTGGGGCCAGTTGCGGCGGGTCGTGGTCCGCCGACCCGGTATCGAGGCGCTCTTTGGTCTGCTCGAGCCCTTCTCGGCATTGTACGAGCGGGTCTTCAGCTTGGAGCGGGCGGTCCGCGAACACGATGACCTTGTAAAGACCCTGCGCCGAGATTTTGGGGTCAATGTGGAGTATCTGGACGAAATAATCATGGAGGCTGCCGGACGCTCCCACGATGTGTACGAAGAACTCGCCCAGTGGACCACCCAGGCCCTCCAGTTCACAGGTTACGGAGCCGGCCGAGCTCGGCGGCACTTCTTAGAGAACCTTCCGCTCTTGGAGCGGGATGTCCTTTTGCAGATTCTGGTCCTCGCTCCTTCCATCAACTTTGTCAAGCGCAAGGGAACGCGGAGCATCATGCCATTCACCACTCTCCGGGTTCCGCTCACGAACCTCTTCTTCATGCGGGACCAGCAGGCTGTTGGGGACCGAGGGATCATCCTTTCGCGCATGGCCAAACCCCAGCGTAGGCGCGAGACCGAGCTCACCTCGTTCGCCTGGCGGGCCATCGGAGAAAAGCCGGTCGCTGCCGTCCGGACCGGAACCTTTGAGGGAGGGGATTTCCTCCCATGCGGGAGCTTTGCGCTCATCGGGACGGGAGACCGGACCAGCCCAGCCGCCGTCCGAGAGATCCTCGCCCAAGGCGTGGGATACCCCGAAGTGGCGGTCGTGCACCAGCCTCGGCACCCGCTGCTCCGGACCAATGACCCCATGGTCAACATGCATCTCGACACCTACCTCAACTTTCCCGGGGAAGGCCTCGCCGTCGGTTACCCCGACATGTTGAGCAGTGCCCGTACCGATGTCTACCGTAAGGCCGAGGAGGGGAAGTACCACCTGTCCCGCCGGACCCGGCTCTCCCATTATCTCACGGGACAAGGGTTCACCATCATTCCCATCACCACCCTTGAGCAAATGTGCTACGCGACCAATTTCCTCACCATCCGGGACCGGAACATCGTAGTACCCGATGTGGCGAGCAACGCCGAAAAGGTCCTGGCGAACCTGAAGCGGGCCGAGGATGCCAATCCCTGGAAGTACCACGACCTCTTCACGCAGGCCAGCATGGACTATAGTGAGCTCCGTTCCTCCGGAACCTTTTTCCCGAACAAGCCGCTGGCTCGGGACCATGGGGTGAAGGCCGAGAAGATCCGGCTATCGAACATCACGGGCGCTTTTGGGGGCGCTCATTGCCTGACCGCTACTCTAGAGCGGGCGTGAAGCGACCGCGCGGCTCGCCCTCGCTCCGAACGACAAGTAGAGGGTGTGCTGTTCGATACGACACGGTGCTTCCCCTCCCCCAGTGTTCAGATACCTTGCTCTCGGCCTAAGCCATTAAAAAAGATGTTTCTAAGTTCCGTAACGTACCTTCCCCTACAGAATGGAAGTCCCGAGGCTTTCGCTTAGGCACCCGTGAATTCGGGCTTCCGCTTCTCGAGATAGGCCCTCATGCCTTCCCGGAGGTCCGTGGTCGTGAAGGTGTACGTTGCGAGCTGACGCTCTAGGGCCAGTCCCGTCGGCAAGGAAGCTTCGGTCCCGCCGTCGACGGCCTGTTTCGCCAGTTGCACAGCACGCGGCGCCCGGGAGGCGATCGTAAGGGCTAAGGCGCGCGCTTCGTCCCGCAGCTGCTCGGAAGGGTATGTCCGGGCTACAAACCCCAAGGCGCACGCCTCAGGTGCCCTCACGGGGAGCCCGCTCAGGATCAGCATCTTGGCCTTGGCCCGACCGACAAGCCGGGACAGACGTTGAGTCCCTCCGAAACCCGGGATGATGCCCAAGGAGACCTCGGGTAGGCCCAAGGTCGCATCTTCTCCGGCCAGAATGAAATCGGCGGAAAGCGCGAGTTCGAGACCTCCCCCCAGCGCGTAGCCATCTACCACGCTAATGACCGGCTTTTCTAGCGTCTCAATCTTTCGAAGGACTTCGTGGCCCCGCGTGGTGTAAGCGAGCGACTCTGCGGGGGTTTTGGATACCATCTCGGCAATGTCTGCTCCTGCGGCAAAATTGTTCGACGTGCTGGAGATCAGGACCACCCGGACCTCCGGGTCTGCCGCCGCCTGGCCCACGGCGGAATCCAGGTCTCTCAACACCGATGAGTTGAGGGCATTGAGCGCCTCCGGACGGTCGAGCTGTATCCACGCGATCGGCGCCTCCTTTGTATAGAGCACGGTCGACAGCGGCCAGGGTTCATTTAAGATCGCGATCTCTGCAAGGCGCGGGGAGACCGGAAACGTGACGCCCCAGCGCCGGTGGAGCTTGTCCACATGCTCGTATCCCGCGATCGTACCGAGCGAGTTCAGCAGCTCGAACGGGCCCTGCTTCCAAGCAAGCCCGATGCGGGCTCCCCGGTCGGTCTCCTCCGCCCGGGCCACCCCCTCCTCCACGAGGCGGGAGGCGATGCCGATCACGGTACCCGCGAGCCGGCCTTTGACATCATTCTTGGCAGAGGTCTCGACCGCGCCCTCCAGGCTCCAGTTCACCCCCCGTTCGAATTGCTCCTTCAGAAGCTTTGAGGGGCGGTAATAGTCGCCAAAGGCGTCCCCCAGCGTTGAGATCGAATGGAAGGCGATGGGGATCCCCGTGACGTTCATCAGCTGGAAAGGCCCCATCTTGGTCCCGAGGAGCTCATTGGCCGCCTCTTCCACCGTGGGAATGCCGGCGAGGCCTTCCTCCACGATACGAGTGGATTCGTTCAGGAAGGGGACAAAGAACCGATTGACGCAGAAGCCGGGTGCATCCTTCACTTTGATGGGGATCTTTCGGATGGAGTAGCAGATCCCGGAGAGCTGGTCTAACGTCCTTCGGGACGTGGAAGGCCCGGGGATCACTTCAACCAGCTTGTTGACGGAGGCGGGAAAGAAGAAATGGAGGCCCGCACATCGCTCCGGTACCGGGAAGTCGTTGAATAGCTTCCCCACCGAGAGACTCGAAGTATTGGTCGCCACGATCGCTTCCGAAGAGACGAGGGGGGCGAGGTCCGTGTAAAGGGCCTTCTTGACCTTCGGGTCCTCGAAGACCGCCTCGACGACCAGTTGAGCACCGGAAACTGCCCCGGCGAGCTCGGTCGTGAACTCGATCCGGGAGAGGATCTGTGCCTTCTTGGGTGCATCGATACGCCCGCGCTCGACCGATCGGGACAGGTTCTTCTCTATGATCCCCCGACCCCGGTCGAGGTCCTTCTCGGTCAGGTCCCGGACGGAGACGGGGTATCCCGCCGTGGCAAAGGCCTGGGCAATGCCCGATCCCATGTTGCCGCCGCCAAGCACGGCAACGCGCATGTCACGATTGGTCATGGGAGGTCTCCGGGCTCAGGCCCGGCGGGCCGCGTGGAGCAGGAGCTTCTGTTCGGCGGCGGCGATCGTGCGGATGGTCGGCGCTACGGTATCGGCGTTGAGTGAGATAGAATCGATCCCTTCGTCCACTAGGAACTCGGCAAACTCGGGGTAGACACTGGGCGCCTGTCCGCAGATGCCCACGGTCGCTCCGGCTTCGTGCGCGTCATGGATGAGCATCTGGATGGCGCGCTTCACCGCCGGGTCCCGCTCATCG
>JAKBKR010000266.1 GCA_021832495.1 bacterium
TTGTGATATGCATTGGGCAAGTCTTTTTGAACCCATCGCCCTATTCTTGGGGTGATGCGGTATGGATGCGTTCAAATCCGACAAACCACATCGGACCCCGTCCAAACTTCCCGAGTCAGAGCCTCTCCCTTCTACAGGCGATGCGGTCGTCTGTAAGTTGAGTATCCCTCTCCCCAAGGGGCAAGGGTATGTTGAGCAGGTCTCAACGGCCTTCCCGGAAGCACTGCTGCAGGTCTCCGGATTCCTGGTCGTCGGGCAGGAGGTAGTGCTTGACCTGGAAGTGACCCGGTCGCCAAACCTCGGGGAGGTGCTCAGCCTGATCCGGAATTCCCCGGATGTCCTTTCCTGCGAGGTGCTCCGTCGGGACATGGGTGCGATCACCACGCGTGTGCGATCCATCCTGCCGAAGGTGAGCGCCATCCGGGTCCAGACGAGCCTCGGCCTCATCCCGAACTTCCCGGTCCAGATCCAGGAAGGCAAACTCACGCTCGTAGTTGCCGCCTCGGGAGAGAAGATACGCGCGTTGCTCTCGGAGCTCAGGGCCAAGTTCCCGAAAGTAGACCTTACCTCGATACGAAAGGAACGACTCGAGCGGGAGGTCGGCCTGCTCACGCAACATCAGTTAGACATCTTCCACCGGGCTTTGGCTTCCGGGTACTGGGACATCCCGAGGCGGACGACCCTGAGCGACCTCGCGACCGGCCTCCAAGTGGCCAAGTCGACATTGTCCGAAACGTTGGCCCTCATCGAGAATCGGCTCATCCATGAGATGGCTGACAAGGTGTCCCCGGCCTCGACCCTATCGGATCGAACACTGCGATGACCGCGGATGGTCCCGCGACGACAACCGTTCCTACCATCACCCCAGATCCCGGGCGACCTCCCCCCGGGTACACATGGGAGTACATCGTTTCCGGGACCGGAGCGGTCGAGGTGCAGACCCTGTCTCCGCCGCAAGGATCCACCTCCCCTCCACCCCGGTCCCGATGGTGGCATAGACGATGGTTGGCGTTTGGGGTCGCCGTCGTCGTCATCGTCGCAGGAGTGGGGTTGTACCTTGTGACCCATCCATCTACGGGCCAGCTGTCCTCAGGGTTCTATACAACTTCCCTGCCCTTCAGTGGCTGGGCAGGTTGCTACCCGGAGCCGGCCATCGCTAGTTACGGTTCTGACGTGTACGTTGCGTATCTCGGCACTTCCTCGGTCCATGTTTACAGGAGCACCGACGCAGGACACACTTGGATAACACTTCCCATGTTGCCACTCCCTGGCACCCCGGGGGGTGGGTCGGCAGCCAACGGTTGGATGACTCTCTCCATGAGCGTCCACAATTCGAGCGTGCTTTTGGCACTCGGGACTGGAGGATCGCCCTGCCCGCTGCCCGCCCGCGATGTACTACATGGTTCCAAGAGCGAACTGCCGAATTCGATTCTTACGAGATTGGTCGCCTTTTCCAGTAGCGATGCAGGCGAATCTTGGTCGACCGCCATGTTGCTCAATCTGACCGTTTCCTCTCCTTACTTCACTCCCAACATCGTCTATCCCACCGCGCTCGTTACCCAGAGCACCATGACCGTGGAATATTCTTTCAGCGTGGATTCTCCGAATGGTTCAACACCGGAGGGACCGTTTGTTTCGATGAGTGGGGATAGTGGGCAGGGTTGGAGCCCTCCCGTCAACCTTTCCCAAGCAGCCAACCTTTCCAACTGTACGTTTGAGGGAATGAGCCCCTGGGGTTCTTCTGGGGTGGCCCTCGAAGTGGCGACCATGAATTGGACCACGTTCCAAAAGACTTTTCTTCTCCTGACCGAAGCCCTCCTTCCCGGGGGAGGAGTTTCCACTCTTGTGCTCGGAGCCATCCCTCCCATACCGGTCCCGAACTCTAACCCGAACTTGGCCTTCGATGTGGTGGGATTGATTGGGGGAGAGAGTACCGATGTCTTCGGAATGGGCGTCATCGGAGTGGAGGACCTCTCGTTGCACGGAGACCCCTTCACCAAGCTTCCGGGCTTAGAGAACGTCATCCAGTCTTCCTACTGGGTCTTTTCCAGTAACGTCGGGAGTGGCTACGACCAAGTGGTCGGTATCAACGTCACGTCCCAGTCTTGGTACGTAGAGTGCTGGAAGTTCGTCCCAGGGTCGCAGAGCGGGAATCTGAGTTGTAAAGTACAACTGCCTCTTGGCCCCGACCAAATTCCCACGGGATTGGTCGACACGTCGGGCGGCTGGGTCGTACTGGCGCTTCAGGGCTGCTTCGGAGGGGCGCCTTGTCAGGGTTCGCCTCCCCCCGAGGCCTTGGTGACCGTCGGCTATACCTCCCCTACCTGAGAGAATCGAACTAGGTGTGACCTGAGAGGCGCCAGATCAGGCTCAGATCGAATTCGACCCAGCAAACAGGTGCTGGGATCTTGTGCGCCGCCAGCACCTCTGGGTGAATTTCTCCTACCACTGCCACGGGCTCTCCCACCAAGCGGATCCGCGCCGATCGTCCTCGGATGGCACCCGGCAGTTCGGACGGCTCCTTGATCCCGGGCATCCCGATCACACGGAGGAGCCGTTCTGCAAGAGACATCCCTGCGGCAAATCCTGCTCCGTCCCCCGCGTACACCGCACCAAGGTGTAAGAACGTGTTCGACCCAATCTCGGAAGCTTTGTCCGGGACCACGACCTCGGCGATCTCCTGGATGTGCTGAGGGTACCCGAAGTCAGCGTTCGCCGCGAGCACACCCAGCAGGCTAGGGAGGAGCGTTGTGCGAACGATCCCGAGGTCTTCCGAGACCGGGTTCGATATCCGGAGATACGACTCTGGAAGCCCAAACTCCAAGGCCGCCCGCTCGGAGATGAGCACCGGGGTATGCACCTCCTGATAGCCCATCCCTAACAACACCTCGGTCAGCCGGTCACAGTACCGTGAGAATGGTAGCCTGCGACCACGGGTGGGGTGGCTGTTCTCCTCGGCGGAGAAGGAGGAAAGCCCTTCATGGATCATGATCTCCTCCGCAAGGTCGACCTCCCCCAGGATGTCCGGGCGCCACGGTGGAACAAGGGCCGTCGACCGTGGGGTACCCGCGTGGACCTTCATTCCGAAGGAAGCGAGAGCCTTCGTAGCCACCTCCGTGGGGACCGGCCGGCCCAGCAGCGCTTCGAGGGCTGCCGGGGAGTACTCAACTCGGCGTAACTCGAGCGGAGAGCCTCCCTCGGCTTCATGGGAGGAATGGAGGGCCACGGTGGAGAAGGTCCATCCCCGGGCCGCAAAGGGGAGCAGCAGGTATCCCACCATGTCCCGGACCGTTCTCGGGTTGCGACCCGTCGATTCGATGAGGATATCGGATTCGCCGGGCTCTACTTGGCCGTGTCGAGCGGAATTCAGGATCGGCGGAAGGGAAAGGAGATGGCCCGCATGGTCCCGCAAGGTGAGGGCGGACTCTCCCTGCCGCCCCAATCCTCCGTACTTCAGCGCCATGGGATGTCCCGCAAAAAATTCTTTCCCGCCCACCTCATGTGAAGGTGTTCCGTCCAGCGGCAGCGGTGTAAAGCGAATGTCTGCGATCCGCTCCATCGTATAAACGAAGGGGGGTTCCAGACTTTTCATGGGGTAAATTCCTAGGCTCCCCTCTCGTCGATCGAAGCCAAGCGAGGTGTGCAAGACCTCCTGGAACCGGATGAGTTCGGAAAGTAAATCGACATCGAGCGTCGAGGTCCCCGGGGCGTGT
>JAKBKR010000267.1 GCA_021832495.1 bacterium
GCTAGTGTCCCGTCCGATGAATGAGTGAGTTTATAACCGGGGTCTCCTTGCCCCTCGTGTGCGGGTCGCCCCGGCCATCTCCCTCGCCGCCGAGGAGCGCCGTCAGCTGGAGAGTTGGGCGCGGGGCCGCTCGACCCCGTTCCGTATCGTCCTGCGAGCCCGCATCGTGCTCCGCGCCGCCGATGGCCTTCAGAACAAACAGATCGCCGCGGAGCTGAACACCCAGCCGAACACCTGCGCCCTCTGGCGAGGGAGGTTCCATCGCCTCCGCCTCGCGGGCATCGAACGGGACGCCCCCCGACCCGGCGGCCCTTCCACCCTCCCCGACGCGAAGATTCGGGCCATCGTCCACGACACCTTGCACACCAAGCCGTACAACGCGACCCAGTGGTCCGTCCGCTTGATGGCCGCCAAGCACGGAGTCAGCCCGGACACCGTGGCGCGCATCTGGAGAGCCCGTCGACTCCAGCCCGATCGGGTCACGCACTACAAGCTCAGTACCGACCGTCACTTCGAGGAGAAGCTTCGGGACGTGGTCGCCCTCTACCTCAACCCTCCCGAGCACGCCTTGGTGCTCAGCGTGGACGAGAAGACCCAGATCCAGGCACTGGACCGAACCCAGTCGATCCTTCCCCTCCGCCCAGGGATCCCCGAGCGGCAGACCCACGACTATCGCCGCAACGGCACCACGGACCTGTTTGCTGCGTTGGAGGTGGTCGAGGGGCGGATCATCGGGGAGTGCCACAAGCGGCATCGGGCGAGGGAGTTCCTCGCCTTCCTGCGGACCCTCGACCGAAGCACGCCGCCCGAGCTCGACCTCCATCTCGTGCTGGACAATCGCTCGACGCACAAGACCCCGGAAGTGAAGCGCTGGGTGCTGCGGCATCCACGCTTCCACTTTCACTTCGTGCCGACCGGCTCGTCGTGGCTGAACCAGGTCGAGAGATGGTTCAACGACCTGACCTATCGACAGATCCGACAGGGGACGTTCCACAGCGAACGGGAGCTCATCGAGACGCTGAAGCTCTACATCGAGCGGTACAACGAGATCCCGCGCCCGTTCCACTGGCGAGCGACTGCCGACGAGATCCTCGCGAGGATTACCCGGAGCCGGTTAAACGTAGGTCTGGCTGGTACGGGACACTAGTCGACCACGCGGATCGCCGTTTGGCTGAAGTAGCCCGCGTCGGAGAGCATCTCGCGGGGTCGGAACCCGAGGGTCTGTCGGGTCAACTCCGTCATCGGAACCAGCTGCCGCCGGTCCTGGGGCGCCTGGGTCGCCTTTTCGTCCACCAACGCCGGGTAGCTGTCTACCTGCACTAACGACCCGCGGTTCGCTCCGTCCGGCACGATGCGCGAGTCGGGGTCGGTGAAGTTGTACTGGGTCTTCAGGTCGATCGGTCCGGGCGCTCGCTTGGTGGCCTTCGCCTTCGGGCGTTCCCGCTCCTTCCACGCCTCGATCGCCTTGCGGATCTTCTCCCGCCGATCCGCTGCAGTCTTCCTTCCGGGGATCGAGTTGTAGGGGTTCTTCCCCTTCCCGACCCGCCGGTCCTCCTCGGCATCGTTCTCCGCCACCTTCCGAAAGTAGTCGTCGATGCTCTTCCTCAACTCCTCGTCGAGTTCCTTCTCCTTCTCGAGCAGCTTGCCGTGGCTCATCGCCTGGTGTTTCGAGGCGTTCGCTTTGACCTTCGTGCCGTCGAGCGCCATCCGGGGGCCTTCGATGAAGTCCGCCTCCTGGCCGAGCTTCACCACGCGGAGGAACCGGGCGTGGAAGTTCCCGTGGTTCCGCTCGCGGACCCGTGCGAGAGTCGAATAGGTGGGGTGCCTATCGGCGGCGAGCCGACGGAACTCCATGTCCTCGAAGGTGGCCCGCGCCACCTTTCGGGAGGTCGGGGTCCGATGCAGTATCCGTAGAGCCCGAGTTTCATGAGGAGGGCCAGGTGAAGGCGAGGTTGCCCCTCTCGGCGCTGTCGTATCCGTGGAAGAAGAGCGAGAGGTCGATCTGCGTGTCGACAAACTCGGAGATGAATCGGGCGAGGTGATCCTCGGGGAGCCAGTCGTCGAGGCTCGGGGGAGGAGGAGGTTCTGATGGGGGTCGTACAGGCAGAAGTTCCCCTTCGGAGTTCACGTCAGACGCCGGGCGTCGCTGTGCAACAGGCTCTTTGACCTCGAAGAGCTACTGACCCCGGACAAAATAGGTTAATGCCCTTCGAGGGAAACACGGCATCCCGATGAGTCATTGTGCCCATCAGTCCCTTAATCGTAGAGGTGGGTGGCGGCGACGGAGGAGCGGATCAGCTTCGGGCGGACCCGCATGCGGACGACCGCCCGACAAGCTCCCATCCCAACTCCTCGACATCGTGCGGAGCCTGGCTCGCCAGTTCGTGGATCTTCAGATGCCACCAGACCCACTCATCGGGATTGAGCTCGGGGCTGTAGCCCGGAAACCGATGCGCCTCAAGGCGCGGATGGGCTCTCATGAATGCCCGGGTGGCGTCGGACTTGTGCGGGCGGCGGCCGTCCCAGAAGATCATGATCGGCCGCCGACGAATGTGACGGAGCAGGGGCCGAAGGAACGCGATCACCTGCCCGATCGCGATGGGGCGCTTGCGGAGTTGGATGGAGAGCTTCCCCCGAGGCGTCACCCCGCTGATCGCCGAGAACTTCGGCCACCGCCCTTGGTGGACCAGCACCGGGGTCTGGCCGACCGGCGCCCACATCTTTCCCACGAAGGGAATCAGGGAGAATCCCCTCGCGTCGATAAATACGACGACGGCGCGCCTCCGCCGAGCTTTTTTTATAAGGAGGCCAGGAGCGATTCGTCCAGTTCCTCACGGCGCGGAGATCCTTCTCCCGCGCCTGGTGTCGGGGTCTCTGCCACGACAGTCCGTGGCGCTTGAGCATCCGCCAGATCGCGGTCGAGGAGTACCGGGTGCCCCATTCGGTCTGGATGACCTTCCCGATGCGGGGAATGGTCCAGAGGTCGGTGGAGAACCCGTAGGTGAGGGCGCCCTTCGCGAGAATCGAGGGAAGGGTCGCTTGTCGCTCGCGAGGGGTCCGCGGGGGACGGCCGGGGCGCGGGACGGCTCGAAGGGCCTCCGTGCCCCCGTAATCGGCCCTCTGCTTCCAACGGCACACCGCCACGGGAGTGACACCGAGGCGGCGCGCGCCCTCCGTCTGGGAGAGACCGGAGCGGAGCAGCTTCCATCCGGTCCGGCGACGTTCCTCGAGAGTAGCGGCGTCACGATGGCGCTGAGCCCATCGACCCATGGCGCAGGGTAGAGTCCATCCCGGATAATAACGTATTTACGGAATCGTCAGCAACAGGGAGAGATGTAACTCGATTTGTGCCAATAATGTGCTTGGTAGAGTTTGGGGGAGCTTTGGAGAGACACCAAACTCTGGAACAAAATTACAACGCCTATGGCCAAGCTCACATCCCTGAAACGAAACGCCCCCCGACTCGAGGTGGGCGGGTGCGCACGCACCGAAATGCGTCTCGGGAAGTTTTCCAATACAGATGCGATGCGTTGCTGTC
Organism: bacterium; assembly: GCA_021832495.1. Taxonomy (GTDB): domain Archaea; phylum Thermoplasmatota; class Thermoplasmata; order Lutacidiplasmatales; family UBA184; genus JAJYEA01. Next base: position 3,539 of record JAKBKR010000267.1, read on the forward strand.
GGAGATATCCCTCGGGCCGCCTCGACCCATAACCGACCCGCGGCTTCTCTGTCCTGCCTTCCCGCCGGTTTAGGTAGCAGGTAGATACTCGCTCGCTCCGAGGGCGGCGAGGAGTTCCTTCTGCTCCTTGGTGAGGCGAGTGCACCATGCCCGGACCGATTTCCCGGCCCCAAA
>JAKBKR010000268.1 GCA_021832495.1 bacterium
GGTGGCGAAGGTCTCTGGTCCGGTCGTCATTGCGGAAGGGCTCGAAGGGGCCAAGATGTTCGATGTCGTCCGCGTCGGGGAACTCGGTCTCGTCGGTGAGATTATCCGGATCATCGGCGGTCAGGCCACGATCCAAGTCTACGAGGATACCACGGGCATGCGCCCTGGGGACCGCGTCGAGAACACCGGGGAAGCACTTTCTGTCGAGCTAGGCCCCGGTCTCCTTACCTCGATCTACGATGGTGTGCAACGCCCCCTCAATGTCCTCCAGAAGCAGGGTGGCGACTTCATCGCCCGAGGTTTCGTCGCGGCGCCGCTCGACGAGTCGAAGAAGTGGGGTTTCTCGCCTTCACGCAAGGCCGGGGAACGCGTCACAGGGGGAGACATCCTTGGGATGGTGGATGAAACACCGCTGATTACCCACAAGATCATGGTGCCTCCCGGAATCTCGGGGGTGCTCACTGAGCTCCGACCCGGGGACTTCACGATCCGGGAGGTCATCGGCATGCTCCGCACGGATGATGGCCGGGACATCCCCTTGAAACTCTCTCACCGATGGCAAGTACGGGTGCAGCGCCCGGTCAAGCGCAAACTTCCCCCCAAGACCCCACTCATCACCGGCCAACGGGTCATCGACGGGTTCTTCCCCATCGCCAAAGGGGGAACAGCCGCCATCCCCGGACCCTTCGGTTCCGGGAAGACGGTCACCCAGCAACAATTGGCCAAGTGGGCCGAGGCGGACGTTGTTGTGTACGTGGGATGTGGGGAGCGGGGCAATGAGATGACCGAGGTTCTCACAGAGTTTCCAAAGCTCGAGGATCCCAAGTCAAAGCGACCCCTAATGGAGCGGACCATCCTCATCGCCAACACCTCCAACATGCCCGTGGCCGCGCGGGAGGCCAGCATCTACACCGGGATCACGATCGCGGAGTACTATCGGGACATGGGCTACGATGTGGCCCTGATGGCCGATTCGACCAGCCGTTGGGCCGAAGCCCTTCGGGAGATCTCGGGGCGGCTCGAGGAGATGCCTGGTGAAGAGGGATATCCTGCCTACTTGGGCCGGCGCTTAGCCGAGTTCTACGAGCGGTCCGGAAAGGTCATCGTGATGGGTTCGGAGGACAAGGAAGGTTCGGTCTCGGTCATCGGGGCCGTCAGTCCCCCCGGAGGCGACACCTCAGAGCCAGTGAGCCAGAACACGTTGCGGGTTACCCGCGTGTTCTGGGCGCTGGACGCGTCCCTCGCGAACCGTCGGCATTTCCCATCGATCAACTGGTTGACCAGCTATTCGCTGTACATGAACGACCTGAGCGATTGGTACAATGAGAAGGTCTCCAAGGCATGGGTGGGGATGCGGAACGAAGCCATGGCCCTCCTCCAGCGGGAGGCAGAACTCCAAGAGATCGTTCAACTTGTTGGCTCAGATGCCTTGCCGGAACGAGAAAAGGGGGTGCTCGACGTAGCCCGCATGGTGCGGGAAGACTACCTCCAGCAAAGCGCCTACGACGAGGTGGACACCTACACCTCCATCCAAAAACAGTATCTCATGCTGCGGAATATCTTAAAGTTCGGCGAGCTTGAGCGATCGGCGATTGATCGGGGGGTGCCGCTGAGCCGGATCGTGGAGCTCCCGGTCCGGGTGAAGCTCGCCCGGATGAAGACCACGAGCGAGAAGGACGGTCTCCAACCCTTCGAAAGCATTCACCAAGAGATGCTCACGGCCTTCGGGGAGCTCAAAGGGGGGGAGGTGCCATGAGCGCGTCAACTCACCCCGTTGCACCCCTCCCGGTCGACTACCGGACCATCGAGCGGATCGCCGGCCCCCTTCTCTTCGTGGAAGGTGTGGACAATGCAGCGTACGGTGAAATCGTCGATATCACGATGCCCGACGGGGTCACGCGTCGGGGCCAGGTACTCGAGTCCCGCCGAGGGCTCGCCATCGTCCAAGTGTTCGGTGCCACGATGGGGATGAACGTAAGCGGAACCTCCGTCCGATTCACAGGTGAGGTCGCCCGGCTTGGTGTCTCCGATGAGATGCTCGGGCGCGTGTTCGACGGGCTGGGGCAACCCCGGGACGGAGGCGCCAAGCTCGTCTCGAAGACCCGACTTGAGATCGTGGGGAATGCCATGAACCCCTATTCGCGGGAGGAGCCGAGCGAGTTCATCCAGACTGGCATGTCCAATATCGACGGGATGAACACCCTGGTCCGGGGTCAGAAGCTCCCCATCTTCTCGGCGGCAGGTCTCCCCCACAATGCCCTCGCCGCCCAGATCGTGCGTCAGGCGAAGGTCCTCGGGGCTTCTGAGAGTTTCGCCGTAGTCTTCGCTGCGATGGGGATCACGAGCGAGGAAGCGAACTACTTCGTCAGTGAGTTCGAGCGGACAGGAGCGTTGGAACGGACGGTGGTGTTCCTCAACCTCTCCTCGGATCCTTCCATGGAACGCGTGATCACGCCGCGCATGGCCCTCACGACGGCCGAGTTCCTGGCCTACGAGCGGGAGATGCACGTCCTTGTCGTCCTGACCGACATGACGAACTACTGCGAGGCGCTCCGGGAGATATCCGCGGCGCGCGAGGAGGTGCCCGGACGCCGGGGATACCCCGGGTACATGTACACCGACCTCGCCACGATCTATGAGCGGGCCGGGAAGATCAAGGGCCGCCATGGTTCGATCACGCAGCTCCCCATCCTCACAATGCCGGCGGATGATATCACCCACCCGATCCCTGACCTCACCGGATACATCACGGAAGGCCAGGTGGTCATGGCCCGGGACCTGCAACGACGGGGGGTCTATCCTCCGGTCGATGTGCTCCTTTCGCTCTCCCGGCTGATGAACCAGGGTATTGGGAAGACCCGCACCCGGGAGGACCACCGTGGCGTGGCCGACCAGTTGTTCGCCGGGTATGCCACCGGAAAGGACCAGCGGGCCCTGTCCGCCATCGTCGGGGAAGAAGCCCTGAGCGAGGTCGACCGCATCTATCTCAAGATCGCCGAGCGGTTCGAGAAGGAGTTCGTGAACCAGGGATATGAGGAGGAACGAAGCATCCAGGACACCCTGAACAAGGGTTGGGACATCCTCTCCGATCTCCCGGAACGTGAGCTCAAGCGGATCAAACCGGAGTTCATCACCAAGTACCGCAAGGCAACGTCGACCCACTGAGAACGATGGCGCTAGAGACCCTGCGACCGACTCGCCTCGAGCTCATCCGGACCCGGAGACGGATCGTGCTCTCGAAGCGGGGCCTCGATCTCTTGAAGCTCAAACGTTCTGCGCTCATCGTGGAGTTCTTCCGGATCGCCCGCGAGGCTGTGGAGCTGCGCGGAGGTTTGCAACGCAAGCTCGAGCTGGGATTCGACTCGATCCGTCGGGCAGAACGCCTCGAGGGGACCATCCACCTCGAGAACATCTCGATGATGCTGCCCAACATGGCGAACCTCAAGGTGAAGGGGAAGAATATCATGGGCGTGCGCACCCCGACGATCGCTGGTCCGGGTTTCTCCCCGTTCGAGGCCGAAACGCTCGTGAACCTCCCGACCAGCGTAAATGAGGCCCTCCGCCGATATCAGGACATCTACCAGTCGGTCCTCGCCATCGCCGAAAAGGAGAACGCCATGCGGCGGCTCCTGAAGGAGATAGAAAAGACCAAACGACGGGCGAACGCCATCGAGAATGTGCTCA
>JAKBKR010000269.1 GCA_021832495.1 bacterium
CAACGCTGACCAGCCTTGGACCGAGAAGACCATCTCCCGGATAGGTGAACCTTCCACCACGGAAAGCGCCACGGTTCGTCCACAATCTCCTACACAGGCGGCGGTCAATCCCTCCTTGGAGCCTCCCGATGAACTAGGCTTGGGCATTCCCTTCCCCGATTTCGCAGGACCTTTCGGCATGAAGGATTCGAGCGCAGGAAGAAGATATACTTTGGGTGCCCCTCTTCCCCCCTCCACCCGCAGTCTGGAATGGGTCACTTGTACCGAATGTGACGAGGAGTGCCCCAAGTTCGACCGGTGTCTTCGGGGAACGACTCATCCGCGAAATCGTTCCAGGATCGCTTGAGGGTGCCTGTCGGCTTTAGGCGTACTGGTTGCACGCGTAGCAGTAGTACCGGTTGTACTGGGGGATAAAGGTGGTCGGCCGCCCGCAGGTCTTGCAAAGAGGGGCGAGGGTGGGTGCCGCCGAGGGGGAAGCTGCGGGCGGCGCCGTGTACGCCCCGGCGGGTTGGACATAGGTCTGGTACTCCGAGACCGGGACCATCGGGCGTGTGAAATAGTAGACGATCGCCGCGGGCCAACAGAAGATGATGAGGAGGACCAGTATGAGCAGGTCGAACTGTCGTTTGTACTGGATGGGCCCCGGCGCCATCACGGGTTGACCTGCCATTCCTACTCCCCTTACACGAGAATCTCCGCGATATAATAAATAGCAGGAAGGGGCTGGACACGTGAGGCGCGCAGGAGTCTGCCATGATTGGGGCCCAAGGTCCGTCGGCACGCGAATTCCTGCTGAGCCATCACATTCCCGCCCGGTACGATCGGACCCTCTCCTTATGCATCGGGACCCGGCGGCTACACCTCTGCGCCCGGTGCTCCGGTCAACTTCTGGGAGGTCTCGCCTTCGTCGTACTGTTCTTCACTATCCCCGAGTTCCGCACCCAGATGTTCACCCCTCCCTACCAACTCCTCATTGGGATCGGGCCCCTCGGGGCGACGGTCGATTGGCTTACCCAATCCGTGGGCCAACGAAAGTCCCGAAACCCGGTCCGAGTGCTCACGGGGGCCCTGCTTGGGTTCACGTTTGTGGATGCCCTTTCCCTCATCCTTACCGAGCGTTGGCTCGACGTGATCGCCGCCGGCATCATTTTCTTCGCCTATGCCCTCGCCATCGTGGCGGTACTGGTCCGGTCGAATGCGATCGAGGCTGTGGTGGCAGAGCACTTTCCGCGGTAGGACCCTCCCGGGCACGCACGAACAACTGAAAAGGGCCGGAGCCCTGCACGATCCGTGACTCGAGATCCCGTTCCCACTGAGATACGAACGGCGATCGAACGGCTCCGCCGGGAGTTGGTCCACGGTTCGTCCTGGTACTTTGCCCAGGGGATTCGCATCCTTCGAAGTTGCCCTTCTAAGAACATCGCCCAGGTGCTATCCGAACTGGGGAAGATCCGCCCGGGAATGGCCTCCCTTGAAAACTTGATCGAAGTGGTGGCCCGCACAAGGCGACACCGCCAGAACATCGATCCGGTCCTCTTTCGTTTGGAAGAACACCGCCGGACCGCTCAGGAACGCCTTCTCGCGGTGTTGCAGGGAAGGTCCTTCGGACATGTAGTCTCGTTGAGCTTCAGTTCCGCAGTGCTCCTCCTCGCCAAGGCGAAAGCAGCCCGGGAGATCACGCTCTTGCGATCGGACCCGGGGCGGGAATCGAAATGGGCGCTTCGCGAGTATGTTCGCTATCTCCCGGTGCACCCGGTGCCGGACAGCATGGCGGCGCAGGTCCTAGCGACCGCCGACACCGTTGTCATGGGTTGCGACGGCATCTATACAGAGGGAGCAATGGTGAACAAGACCGGAAGCCTTCCTTTGGTACTGGCTGCGCGCGGACTAGGGGTGCCAGTCCATGTCTTGGGGGAATCGTACAAGATCGCCCGGGCAGTCCCTTCGCTGCGGGATACCGTACCCTCGGTGATCGACGGAGTCCGGGTGGAGGTCCCCCTGCTGGAGTCCGTACCCCTGCGGTACCTCTCCTCAATAACGACCGATGCGGGGACATTCCACCGTCCATTCCTCCGGTCGCTCGATCAGGCTCGGGCAGACTTCCTAATGTCGGTCACCCAACCACCGCCTGGAACGGGACCGCCAAAGCGAGCGCTTATCTCCGGGTAGCCATCTCGAACGGTACAAGACCCATGGCGAGCCAAGCGCGGGCCGATGGACCCGATGGAGGAGACGGGGACGGCGGGATATCCCCGACGGACGTCGAGCTGCTACAGCGAGGAACGATCCCCGAGCAGATACGTATCTTAAGGAAGATCGCCCAAGGTGGCCGGCTCGCCCGGCCGCTTGCTCTGGTCGAGGGTCTCCGTTCTCCCTCACCCGAGGTTCGGCAGCTCTCTGCGTGGTGCGCTCGCTCCGGGCGCGATGTGAGCCTCGTCCCGGCCCTCCTTCCTCTTCTCGATGATGAGCACCCTGATGTCCGCTGTGTGGCTGCCGAGACCCTCTCCGAGATCGGTGATCCGAGCGCAATACCTGCCTTGGTCCGCGTACTTCACGACCCCTCTCCCAAGGTCCGGATGCACACCACCTGGGCCCTATGGCACCTCAGGGCGTCGGAGACGCTCCCTCAGGTGCGCACCCTGCTCCACGATTCGGATGTCCGGGTGCGCGTGGCCGCCGTAACGGCGGTGGGACGGTTCGTCGACCCTTCGAACCGCGACCTCCTCCTGTCCGCCCTGAAGGACCCGTCGGACCGGGTCCGCCGGGCCACGATCCTCGCTCTACGGCTGCTTTCCCACCCGGATATCGCCGCCGAGATCCGTCCTTTCCTTTCGGATCCGGCGAAACGGGTCCGGATTGCCGCAGCCGTTTCCTTGGGCGAACTCCGGGACCATAACGCGGTCCCTCTCCTCATGGCGCGGTGGGACAGTGAGGAGACCTTCGTGCATCCTTCGATCCTCGTGGCCCTCGGCCGGATCGGCGACCCGCAGGCGATCCCTCTCGTCCGGAGGGCTCTCCGGGAACCTCAGCAGTGGACGGTGGTCTGCGCCCTGTGGGTGGTCGGAACCCTGCGGGTGCGCGAGGCCCGGGAGGATGTCCTCCAGTTGACCCGGGCGAACAATCGGAGCGTGCGCGGAGCGGCCTGGGAGAACTTGGGTCGGTTAGGTGATGGGCGCGACCTTCCCCTTCTGCAAAGTGCGCTCCAGAGCCCCGAGGCCTGGGTGCGGCGGGGAGCGGCCCTGGGCCTCGGTCACCTCGGGCATCGAGAAGCGCTAACCTCGCTGCTTCCCGTGCTCTCAGACCCGGACCTTGAGGTCCGTATGGCCGGGGCATGGGCGGTCGGGAATCTGCATGAGCCGGCTGTCATCGTGCCCTTGCTCCAATTGCTGGAGAACGAAGCCATCCCACTTGCGTCGAGGGAGGGAACGACTCCAGAACACACCGAAGAGGATACCTTTCGGGAAGGGGAGGGTGCGGTCCGGTTGGTCAGCGATGCGCGGGAGACCCTGCTCGATGCCGTGCTCCTTTCCCTGGCCAAGCTCCGGAACGTGGACCCTGACCGGACGGGAACGCTCCGTCGGGAGAAACAGGCCATCCAAGGACTTCCCCCGCGGTTGCGGCGACTCCCCGCCCGCCTTCCTCAATCGGAGCCCTTGCGAGCACGATTGC
>JAKBKR010000270.1 GCA_021832495.1 bacterium
ATCCTATGTAGACGACAGAATGCGCGACCGTTCTCATTCTCATCGATCCCGGAAAGGGCGGCGGCTCCGGGGCACTCGTGGGGTCGCTAGTGCGATCTCGGTGCTCTTCCTTATCCTCATCATGATCGCCGCGCTCAACAGCTACCTCGTGACCACCATGCCGCAACAGATGGCGATCCTGGAGCAGCAACATGTACTCCAAACCGAGAACGCTTTCGTCCAACTGCGAGCGAACATTCTGGAAGAGGCAGACCACCCCAACCTTCACCTCTTGATGAACACGCCGATCCCCATGCAGAGCCAGGGGATGCCCCCCTTCGGACAACCCTCGAACAGCATACTGACTGCAGATCCAACTACCTCAGCAATTGGGAACTTCTCGTACCAAATGGGGACGGTGACACCTATCCCTCAAAACTGGGCGAACGCTAGCGGCGTTATTATTCAGTCCGGGAATTGCGGAGGAGGAACTCCAGTTCAGAAGCACATCGCCGGCAACAATACCACCATGGGAATCAAGATCACGGGGAACGGTTGCAAAGTCATCTATAACGCCACCGGAAATCACGATGCGATTCTGATAACTAGCGCAGGAAACAACAACGGTACATCCACTGTGATCATTGAGGGAAACAATGACAGTATCTGGGCAAATCTCACCGGGAACTCTGGAAATCACCAAGTGATTAATTTCTATATCTTTGGTACCGATGACACATATCACCAAGCTATTACGGGAGGCGGCAGCAAGCGAAACGCAGCGGGAGTTTCGGCGAATGTAACATTTGTCGGATATAATGGGAGTCTATGTCCTGCTGGGACGCTTTCGAGTACCGACAAATTCTTCTTTCCGCCAGGAGGCTACAATGTATTTGACAATGTAACTTGGATCAACTCTTTTGGCAACCCGAATTCTAACGCTTCGAACTCTTCTTGGTGGGGGTACAACAATACGGTGGACAACGAGTTCATTCACTTCGAGAACGACACCCACTTTGTCGCTTGTGCTTTTACCGTGGTGAATGGGAACACCTATGGAGAGGCGGCCTTGAGCGGGATCTTCGACCAACTCCAGAACCGGTACTATCCGGCGGAAAGCATCGGTTTCGAAGAGGGGGCGGTGGTCGCCGGCACCGGTCCTTTGAGTTCGACCATGATTGCGGATCCGCTCATCACGGTCAACCCGGGGGTGAACGGTTACATCGTCAACATTACGATCATTCAATTGATCCTCGCGACCCCCCAGGTCCGTTCGGGAGGTGGAGAGAGCAGTGTCGAAACCCATCTCATCAGTGAGAGTTCGATTGGTTTTACGAACACTCCACAGTCGCTCGTAGGAAAGGCGCCCTTCCTAACCAATCCCTTTTACCTGAACGTCACCACGCTCTATCCCATGGCGTGGCTCGATTTCTTCGATTCGCTCGTGCATGTGATCCCGTCGTCCGGGGCCACAGCCATCTATGCTCCCCAGAACGGGTTCTCGACCTGGCATGTGGTGGCACCGATCACGGCGAACGGTTTCACCGTTCGGATCGTGACGGTCGGCATCAGCTTCAATTGAACCACAGACTGCGAACTCAGATGTCAGTCACCTTCACCGCCCGGTGATGTCACAAGAATATGTCCTTCGGTTCACCGGAGACTCATTGAAGGATATCCGCTGCTTGCAGGGTGTGAGTACTACCTTCCAAAAGATTGCCAAATGAGTCCTGCTCAAGGTCACGGACCATGTGGGCCAGAAATGGAGTTGGTAGAAGGGGTTGTGGGGGCGAGCCTCCTCGCCCCCGGTCGTCGCTTTCGGATCGCCTACCAGTAGTGTCCCACCGGGTCCCGCGACCCATTACCGTTGGGCGGGGAAGGAGGCACGGGGGTCGGAGATTGCTGGGAGTAACCCGGAGGCGCTGGCGCCTGCGACTGGAGATAGGTCCCAGGCATTTGGCCTGGCTGTCCGCTCGTTGCCGAGGGGGGCATGCGCCGGCGCTTCCGGCCCGTCCAGATGACAGCGGAGGTGATAACCACCACGGCCACCACCACTACCAAGAGGATGAGCATCACCGGGAGTCCACCCGAACCCGTCGAGCCTCCCGTGGCCCCGTTCAGATTGCTCTCCGCCTGCTGAGCAGCCACATGGGGGTCTTGGGGAGTGGCGGAGAACTGCTTTCCTCCAATCGTGCCACCGTCCGAACCGAGCACGCCGATGTGGGAGGGATCGTTAGGCTGATAGTATATCCCGTTCCCGGATGCGGCAGAGGCCGTCCGCGCGAGGCTGTGGAGGGTCGAGAGAGGACCGACACTACCACCAGAGGTTGCCCCCGCCAAGGTGGAGGGTACCAGGACTAAGCCGTCCGAGAATCCCCAGCCTCCACTCACATCGATCGCCACCTTGTCCGCGGTGATCGTGACACCGCTGGTCGGGGTGGGTAGAACGACGGTCCCTAGGTCGGTCCCGGATAGGAAAGCGGTACCAGACCCCGTCACCCCGAGGGAGCCACTGGAGGCGTTAGAAAAGACGCAGTCTTGGCCGATCTGCTGGGAACCAGAGGGACAGTGTGGGCCGGACCCGTTGAGGGTTCCTGCGAGGGCCACGGGGTATTGGTAGTACTCATGGAACGCGGCCTGGAGAGCTCCGGAGTCGGTGTAATTGGCCTGAGAACTCCAGCTCTGCCCCGGGGTAACATTGAGCGGGATGAGACCGAGGGAAGGTTGGAACTGAACCCCGGCATTACCCGATACCGCGGCACCGATCGTGCCGTTCGCGGAGTACGAAGTCGAAGTGACACCGTAGGCATCCGTAGCCGAAGCGGAGAACGATGCGGCCAGATTTGCCGAAACCTCTGTGGCAGCGTTTTCAAGCCCGAGGGCCGGCACGGCCGCCCCGTTTGCCAAGATGACCTGGGCGGAGTTCGAGAAGTTGAGGAAGTCCTGCACGACATACCAGCCATTCGCTTGGAAGTTCAGCGTAGCACTGGCCGTGTATCCCGAACTGCTCGAAGCCTGGTACGTGGCCGCAACAGAAGCGACAACGGTCAATGCCTCGTACGTCTGTACCATGGCACCGCCGGAAGTGTTGGTCTGGATGTAGATCACCTCGAGCCCGATGGCAAGGGATCCCTTCTCGGAAAGGTTCTGGGTCACGGTCGAATTGTTGGCGATGAAGCTCCGGAGTTCGTTCCCGGACCAGTTCAGGTTCTTTCCGTACGCCCAAGTGGCGGAGACCGACCCGGGCGGGATCGACGGGGGTGGCGGGGGCGCGTTCGCCGAAGCGGCCGACGCCATGGGGACGGCCAGCAGCATCGCGGCTGCCACGGTCAGTGCGGCTACAAAGCTCAAATATCCTCGTTCGGTTCGGAGTCTACCCTCAGTGTTCATGCTCGCCTCGTTGTCTTCGAACGTATTGAATCACCGGGGCCGATATAAGCCGATGTTCGGCGAAAGCGGATTTTGGGCGCACGTCATGCTATAGCATGAAACCCCGTTCGGAGCCTCTCCTCACCACCCTCACTCGAAGCGACGCGCTCACAATGCTCGCGTTCTTCTCGCACGCGGACGCCTCCGAGAGCGACCGCCTGCAGTTGACGGAGGTCTCCCGCACCTCCTACCATGATTCCCGGCGACGCATCTATGGTGCCCGTTGGATCGAGGACCGTTACGTGCCCTCCCCCG
>JAKBKR010000271.1 GCA_021832495.1 bacterium
CGACATCGCGACAGCGCAGGCGGGTCGGAGGGCGGGATTCATCGACCGACACCCGACACGGTACTATCCGCGGATCGACTCCTCGGCTCGCCGTCCCCGAGCCGATGAACTCCTCGTCCGTCGTGGGTCTCGGACGATCGCCGTCCGCCACGGGACCCACGGCATCCGTCGGGTCACGGCAGTGGCCTGCCACGCGGGCCTCACCATCAACCGCGAGCGGGTCCGACGGATCCTGGCGTCAGAGGGGCTGCTTTGGCCCGCCCATCTCCCACGACCGCGGCTCCCACCGACCGGACGGCCACGGCCGAGCAGCCGAACGGACGGTAGTACACCGACCCCACCTACCTCGACACGGCCGACCGAGGCCCTTGTCCGCGGATCTCGTTCCTTGACGGCGGCACGCGCGAAGTGATCGCGTGGCGGTTCTTCCCCTCGTGCGGGGCCGCCGAGGCGGCGGAAGTCCTCGACGAGTCGCTCCCTTCGCGCTTTCCGAAGACCGCGCGCGCCCCGGGGCTGGCGCTACGCAGCGACGGAGGAAGCCAGTTTGCCGCCCATCGGTTCCAGGAGACCGCCGGCAGTTCGGGATCGAACTCGAGGTCACCCGCAAGCGGCAGCCCGAGGAGAACGGGATGGTCAAGACCTACCATGGACGACTGAAGGCCGACAGCTTCTGGGTCCGAGAGCCGGGGACCTTCCTCGAGACGCGGGGGTGGGTCGAGAAGGCGAACCGCCATTGGACGAGGAACGACCGCACTCGTCGCTCGGGGATCTTACGCCCGTCCAGTACGCGAAGAAAGTCCATGAGGTGAGCAGGACGCAGAGGGAAACCCAACGAGAGAACCCTCCCCGCCTCTAAGTGGACGAAAGTACGGGGAACGCGTCAAGCGCACAACATTCCCTCCAGCATACGCCGAGGGAGCTCGAGGCTCACTCCTCACTCGGGACCCCCGATGTCAGTGTGGTACACCATCCGACGGCTGACCCCACTCCTCTACCTGGAAGGGATCCCGCCACTACGAGAGAATTACGCCGCGTGAGACGGGCCATCGCTCAAACCTGTCCCAAGGTCCCGGGAATCGGTGGGGTCGAGAGACGCCACCCCAGAGTGTTGCCCTTCTTCGGCGTACCGGGAAATCCGGCAAGGAAGGACACGGGGTCAGCGCCCCCGCTTCGGCTGGCGGCCTCTCCAGGGTCAAAGAGACCCGGAACTGCTCGACCGACCAGCCGAGTTCGCCGGGCGGACAGTCGCTGGCCGGGTCAGCGGGTACGTGCCTATGTGGGAGTTCAGGGCTTCAGCAGGCGATGGTTCCGGGCGAAGCCCAGTTCAGTTCTTCCCGCAGGTGGTCGTACTTGGGAGCCCCCGGCGCGTGCCGGAGCGGTCAACTCGTGGCAGATGCTTCAGCCGCTCGATATTCATCGCCATGATGTTCCTGTGTGGACTGTGTTGTAATTATTTGTTCCCTAGGTAACAGTGCGTATATTTGTCTCTGTGGGCTGAGAAACTGCAGTGTCACGCACAGCGAGTTTCATTCCGTGGGGCCCGGGGCCGGTCGGACCCGGCGTCCGAGCCTTGGAAGACGGGCTGAGTCGGAGTCGAACCTGCCTTGTCTGCGGGCACGTCCGGTCGAGTCATTATGTTTCGGTCGGTTGCGAGCGGAGACGTCTCCCTCTGGGCAAGATTTCTTTCGTGGCACCCATGCCATGCCATGTCGTCAATTGTACGTGCCACGCGTACATGGGGAGCCTGCCTCAGATTCCTTGTCCATCCTGTCTCGTTCCCTACGCCACTCGGAAGAGCTTGGAGATTCACCTTGCCAAGGCCCACACTCAACTTACCCGGCGGGAGCGCTCCTTCCTGCTCTCCCAAGCGCTGAAGGGGTGGACCTGATGAGGGGACGGTTCTCCCTGCGTGGGGCGGCACCCCGCGCCGGGTCTTGGCTCCTCTGGGCGGTGGTGCTGGTGATGATTCTCTGGGGACTCTCGCCTGCCGGCGGCCAGGTTCCGGCCAGAGGACCGTTCGGGGCCCCCAGCCCGGCCGCATCGACCTCCGGGGGGAAGGGTGCCCCAGGATCGGCGCCGACCGTACCGGTGTCCACCGCTGCCGCCCCGCCCGGGTTGCCCGGTTCAAGCCCGAAAGCTCCGGACGTAACGCCCATGTCCCCGGCCCTTATCAATCAGGTTCGTTCCTCTCTCTGGCGCATTCCTCAGCAACCGAATCAATCGGAGCTCTCGGGTTCTTCTCCGCATTCGGGAGACCCTGGTGTAGCCCATGGAGGGACACCGACACCGTCGTCGAGCCTTTCCAGTTCCTCGAACACCGTCAAGTACCTCACCGGGACCTTTCAGGGGTACGTGAACAGCTCGGGCGCGGGTGGGTCGGGAATCTCGGGAGTCTCCATCGAAGCCTACTCGAATGGCGGAGGGGGAACGGGCCCTTGTCCGACAAACGTCTGTTCCCCTGCGACTTCGAACGCGACGGGGTTCTTCTCGGTGGTCTGTCCGGTCGGGGTGGACTACATCCTCTTCACGGCGGCTTGGTACGCCCAAAATCTCACCTATCAAACCTGCGTCAACAACGAGACGGTCTGGGCGGGAACCACCTACCTTCTTCCGGACGGGATCATCACCGGCACTGTGGAAGCCGATGATGCGGCGCACACCCCGCTCGCTGGCGTCAGCGTGACGGGCTCCACCCGGGACTCGGTGCTGGTCGCCACGCCTGAGGTCGTCACCGCAAGCAATGGGTCCTTCACGGTTCCCGTGCCTCCGAGTTCGGCCAGCATGGTCAGTTTCTACCCCGGGTCCAACTACGCCGCCAACTTTACCGATGTCTATGCCGCGAGCGGCCAGACGGTGAGTATCGGGGTCGTCTATATGGAACCGTTGGTGGTTGTCCGGGCCCAGTTCTACGACGCGATCACCGGGGCGGCGATCGACGGCGGTTCCATGGCCCCGCTCTCCCTCACCGTCTGTTCGTTGCTCTCCCACACGTGCGGCAATCAGGGCCCTCCTACCACCTCGGGCAACACCGTCCGGGCTACGGGGCCTCCCGGCAACGACTATGTCCTTGCCGAGGCCCCCGGCTACCTCCTGAACCAGACCGACATCGGCTTCGCCTCGGCCGCGCCGGGATCGACCTATTGCGTTCCCGACAACTGCCGGATCTACCTCATCCCGGAGGCCGGGATTACGCTCACGGTCGGTCTCAACACCCCGACTGGCTACCCTACCGGACTTTGGTACGTCACCGTTAGCTCAATGGACGGGATGCAGATCGGAATCCCGGTACTCAACATGGCACTATATCCCTACCAGATAGTCTACAACACGAGCGTCACCACGTCCTTGACCAACGGCTGCTTGGGCGTGGGCGCCACTGTCACAGTCCCGGCATTCCCGCTGAGGAACGACATCAAGGTCGTCCCCGACACCACCGGAGTCTGCGGCTCCGGCACCCCGACATGGCCCATCCCGGGAACCGCGTGTCCGGAAAACGCGTGTCCGGGAGACGCCCCGGTTTACGGGAACGAAACTTGGGCCAACGCCACTCCCGACGAGGCCACCAATGTGGGTACCGTCAACCTGATTGTGGGCGACTATGTTTTCGGCACGGTCGGAGTCACCGGGGGAAATGCGAGCGTGCCGAGTGGCTTCT
>JAKBKR010000272.1 GCA_021832495.1 bacterium
TCTTCCACCAGCTGATCAAGGATCATGCGCCGATACCGGTCGTTCTTGGGCTCCCAGGAGCACTGGCTGAACCGCTCCGCCATCGCGATCGGGACGCAGGCGAGCCATGGGTAGAACTGCTGGACCCACTCCTGGACGACCGGCTTGGGAATATTGCCCTGCTCCAGTTCATGGAAGAATGGATGGGTGGCGAACGGGTGGTTCTTGAGCTTGAAGTCGGTCAGCTCGTCGCGAAATCGAGCCCCTTCGTACCGGATCCATGGCGCTTCAGTCATGGCAAGACCAATGGCTTTGGTTATTTGGTCGGTGGGGTTTCTATGTAAACCTCCACAGTTATGCCCCTTGCGGGGGCTGCCACCCCGATGAGTGATCCCCCCCGGCCCTCTCAGCCTTTGGTCCCCGCCTACGGTCCGCTTCAGGGGCTCCGGGTACTCGACTCCGCCCGATATGTCGCCGGGCCGTGGGCGTCCACCTACCTGGGGGAGTTCGGTGCCGAGGTGATCCATATCGAAGGGCCGCCGTACCAGCGACCGTATGCGGATCCCAGCCGGACCCTGATCCCGACCCTGCCGGAAGGGGCCCCGCCGGAGGCGAGCGTCTCCGAGTCCTGGGTCCAGTACGCCCGCAACAAGCTTTCGCTCGGGCTCGATCTCCGGCGCCCCGAGGGCCGCGAGATCTTCCTCGATCTTGTCCGGTGCGCTGACATCTGGGTCGAGTCGTCCCGTCCGGGGACCTACGAGCGCCTCGGGCTCGACGACCGGACCGTCTGGGCCGCCAACCCCCGGCTCACGGTGGTCCACGTGTCAGGCTTCGGCCAAACCGGGCGGCCCGACCGGGTCGGGGCCCCGTCGTTTGATCTCATCGGCCAGGCCTTCAGTGGGTACCTCTCTCTCCAGGGCGAACCGGACCCCGCGCCCCCGATGCGGGCGGGAACCGCACTCAACGACACGGTGACCGGTCTCGCGGCGGCCGCCGCGGCCCTGATGGGCTACATTTCGGCGCAGCGAACGGGGCGAGGTCAAGCCGTCGACGTGGCCCAGTACGAGGTATTCTTCACGCTCCTTGAGAATCTCGCCCTCGACTACTTCGTTCGGGGTGTAATCCGGGGGCGGTACGGTCGGGGCCATGCCCGGCTCCATCCGTATGATGTGCATGCCGCCCGCGATGGGTGGGTGGTCTTCGCAGCGCCGACCCCGGAGACCTGGCGCCGTACGAAGGAACTGATCGGATTCACTGATCCGACGTATGACGATCCCCAATACCGGGCGAGCCACCGGACGGTCGTAGACGAGGCGATCGCCCGGTTCTGCCGGGAGCGGAGTCGGGAGGAGCTCGAGGCGCTCGGCAGGAGCCACGACATTGCTATTTCACGGATCTATGACATCGCGGAGATCGCGCGGGATCCCCACTACCGGGCCCGGGAGATGTTCGTCGAATGGGTCGACCCGGTCGCGGGTCGGGTGAAGGGAGCGGGGGTCGCCCCGAAGTTTTCGGGGACCCCCGGGGGGGTCTGGCGGGGGGCCCCTTGGCTCGGACAGGATAACCGGGCGATCCTGGAGCAACTGCTGGGCCGCTCCACCGAAGCGGTGGAGCGCCTGAAGGCGACCGGAGTCATCGGGGAGGATCCGCCCCCTACGCCCCGCCCGACGTCCCCCTCTCCCTACTTTGAACGGGAGGGTCTGTGAGAGCGACTCCTCCCCCGTTGCCGGACGATCCCTTGGTGCCGGATCTGGTCGAATTTTGCGAGCACCATCGGCTGGCGGAGTCATCCGCCCGGCTCGATCAGCAGCCCGAGTTTCCGTGGGAGATCTTCCGTCGGATGGGACACGCCGGGTATCTGGGCCTCACGGTCCCGTCCGAACGGGGAGGGCGGGGCCTGCCGGCCACACGGGCTGCCGTCCTCCTGTTCCACCTCGCGTACCGGTCGGGAACTACCTTTGCCAAGCTGAGCCTCCAGCCGGAGTTTGCCAGCGTCCTGGGGGAACAGGGAGGCCCAGAACTGGTGGCCGAGTACTTCGCGCCGATGCTGCGGGGGGAGACTCTAGTTGCCAACCAGGTGACCGAGCCGGCCGCGGGATCGGACGCGGGAGGCATCCAGCTTACCGTCGCACTCGAGCGTGGGGAGTATCGGCTCGACGGAGTGAAGACTGAGGCGGCCTTCGCCGTCGATGCTCGAGCGGCCATCGTTTATGGCCGGACCTCCGACGAACCGGGGACCCGTGGGATCTCGGCCTTCCTGGTCGAGCAGGACCGGGAAGGAGTCCGCCGCAGCCTGAGCCCGCCGGATTTGGGGGAGCGCTGGATGCGTCGAGGGCAGATCGTCTACGAGGGCGTCCGGGTCCCGATCGACCACCGACTCGGGCCAGAGGGGAGCGGGTTCAAACTGGTTCGGACCGAGCTTACCCGCGAGCGAGGACTCCTGGCAGCAATCTACCTGGGCGTGGCCCGGGCGGCCTGGGACCGGAGCCTCCAGCATGCCGCCCAGAGGAGGGCCTTCGGCGAGCCCCTTGCCCGCCAATCGGCGGTGCGCGATCGGTTGGTCGATGCGTGGGCCGAACTCGAGTCGTCATGGCTTCTCGTCCTCTGGGCGCTCGAGCGATTCGATCGGGGCGAACGGGCCGATGCCTACACAGCCCTCGCCAAGGCAACGGCTACCCGGGTTGCGCTCGAGGTCATCGACACCGCCCTGCAGTTCCATGGAGGTCGTGGGTACTCCTCCGAACTTCCCTTCGAGCGCTGGTGGCGGGATGTCCGCAGCGGAGGGATTGCGCACGGGCCCACCGAAATCATGCGACGCATCGCCTCAACGGGTCTTTGGGGCGAGGACGGGCCTCCCTGAGACCCTCCAGAGTCGTCCGATTGCGGCGGCCCAGGGAGAAGGACGGTGCGGGGGCACGGCACTGGGTGGGACCCTCCGGATGACGGGCGTCGTGCTCAGATTTTCCGGCGAGCACGACGTGGCGTGGACCGCCGGACCCTGGGGGAAGATCGTGGAGCTGCCCGCAGTTTGAGTGTGGCCCGGACCATGGCGGTCGGAACCTCGAGAAGCCAGAAGATGTTCCCGTCCGGGTCCTCGAACTTCGCCATCGAACCCCATGACTCCTTCTTGGGTGGCGTGGGGAACCGAACGCGGTGCTTCGCCATCCGGCGGACTAGGGTGGGCAGGTCATCGGTAATGAAGGCGATGCCGGTGTCCCCCGGGTCCAAGGGGGCAAAGCCTTCGCACAGATGGAGGACCAAACGCTCTCCGGGAGGGCCCACCAGGATCGCGTGTCCTGTTCCACCGATGGTATGCGAAGCAAAACCGAGGACGCGCTCCCACCATCGGGCCGAGGCCCGGGCATCGGAGACGACGATGGCGACATCCGCCAACGCGATCATTGGATTCCGGCAGCATTCCCCCGATTTAAGACCCAAGGTGACCTTCACCGCCCAGCGCCAGCGCTATCGCAGGCTCCGAGGCTAAGCCAGAACCGAGGCGTTGGGGCTACCGTACGCTGTCGAGGACTTTTCCAACGGTGCTCGCCTTGCTGATGGAGGCGGGGCGATTACCCCTGTGAACCCGTCGATCCGGTGGAGACAAGTGAGAGTCATGCCTCCGGCCCCCACCTACCTCACTAGTTCTACTGTGTCATAAACTACTTATCCCATCC